>NZ_QGDU01000001.1:0-128397 GCF_003149045.1 Fibrobacter sp. UWR4
TGTAGATGTAAAGATAGCCTACGAATGGGAATCGGAATCGAGAGAATCATCTAGCAAGGCTGCCTAAATGCTTCCACACATGTTGATGATGCCTCATAAGTATATTTGTGATTGAAGAGTTGTTGCATGTTTAGAGAATTTAATTTCGTAAAGACGGTTGTCTTCGCTTTGGTTGCACTTGCTTGCGTAGGCATGTGGGGTTGTTGGAGAGAAGATGTCGAAGATGTGTCTTGGCCTCGTTTGATTGGCTATTCAGGTGATTCTCTTGCTGTGTATGTGGTTGAAAAAAAGGAGGAGACCTGCGAACATAAGCCTCTTGGCGCGGATTGTTCTACCCGGGAAAAAGGAACTCGAATTGTTGTGAACAATTTCTACACAGGGGAAAATGTTTGGAAAAGCAGCAAAATTGACGATAAGTACGTTGTAGATGTCTATGACTTGGTTGACGATTCTACGATTGTGGAGTTCAATAAGAAGAATAGCAAGTTTTATAAATGGACTCTAGGTAAAGGGTACGAAAAATTAGGCGCTTTTCTGTGGTCTGGATGCTATGCAAACGAGAATGTTAAGGCCATTCGTCCGTGGGGTGAAGGAAAATGGCGACTTGTGGGTGGAAATGCTGAATGTGCGTATGCTATTGTTGATGTTGAGAATAAAGAAATTACTGGATTTAAAAAGCTGGATGAATTTGCAGAAGGCTGTTCTGATTTGTGGATGCACGAAGGTGTTAAGTATTGTGTAGGATTACTTGAGAAGGATACTATTATTTCTTACTATGAAAGATCTTTGGCTGGATACTTTTTTAGGACTGAACTTGGCGTAACAGATTCTTTGTGGAATACGGAAATAGATTGTTTGCCTTTAAACTATGCTCCTGGTATAGTTTATAAAAATTCCTTTTTGTATGCTGGCAATTATTTGTTCTCTGTAAATTATGAAAAGCGTAAGTTGAATTGCTTGCCAAAGGAGTGATAAAATGAGAAGAACCAATGGAGGTTCTCTCGATACAACTTGGCGCTTATTCATGGAGAATATGCGCTAAAAAAGAGACCTCGGTTCTTGCGAGTCGAGGTCTTTTAAGTTTTGATGCTAGATTTCCGCCTTCGCGGGAATGACGTCCAGTGAGGGACTCTCGCGATTTTTAGCGCTTTCTTAAAAGCATTTGCGCGACCTTCGACCGCGCCAATGGCTTTCGAAAACTAGCGCTTTCTTGCAGCCATTTCTTTCTTCAGGATATCCATGACGGGGCCGATTTCGGCGGGAGCCTTGAAGATGGGGTTGGCGTACTTGCTCTGGATGCCTTCAAGCTTCTGTTCGTGGTAGCCCACCTTGAATTCGGTGAACTTCAGGCCGTGAGCTGTGCTGATGACCACCACGTCTTCGTCCTTGTCGATCTTGCCTGCAGCGCAGAGCTTTTCAAGAGCGCCAAGGGCCACGCCGGTGTGGGGGCAGCAGTAGAGACCGATGCGGTCGCCGCGGTGTGCTGCATTTGCCAGTTCTTCTTCAGAGACGCTGACCACCATGCCGTTGGTCTTCTGGATAGCGCGAACTGCCTTGGGGTAGCTGACGGGGTTGCCGATCTGGATTGCAGAAGCGAGAGTCTTCTTGGCCTGCATGGGAACCAGCTGGTCGAAGCCGCGTTCGTAGGCCTGGTAGAAGGGGTTGGCGTTTTCGGCCTGGGCTACGATAATGCGGGGAATGCGGTCGATGAGGCCCATGGCCTTGCAGTCTTCGAAACCCTTGGCGAGAGCGGAAACGTTACCCAGGTTGCCGCCCGGAATAATCACGGTGTCGGGAACCTTCCAGCCCAGTTCCTGGCAAATTTCCGGAGAGATGGTCTTCTGACCTTCCACGCGGAGGCTGTTCATGGAGTTGGCGAGATAAATGCGGTTGTCCTTGGTGACTTCCTGAACGATCTTCATGCAACCGTCGAAGTCGGTGTCCAAGGCGAGAACGATGCTGCCGTTGGAGATGGGCTGGATCAGCTGAGCAACGCTGGTCTTGCCGGCGGGCAGGAACACGATAGAGGGAATGCCTGCCTTGGCGCAGTAAGCGGAAAGGGCTGCAGAAGTATCACCGGTAGAAGCGCAAGCGACGGCGTCAATCGGGTGAATGTTCTTCTTGATGATGTGGTTCACCTGGCTTACCAGAACGGTCATGCCCAGGTCCTTGAAGGAACCGGTGTGGGAGTTGCCGCAAAGCTTAACCTTGAGGCTCTTGATGCCCAGTTCCTTGGCGATGGGGGCTGCGTCAAACAGGGGGCTCCAGCCTTCGCGCATGGTGACGATGTCTTCCACCGGCATGTCGGGGAGAACCATTTCGCGCTTGCTCCAGATACCGCTCTGGTCAGCCGGTTCAAAGCTCATGCGGCGTTCGGCAAAAAGCTTCTTCCATTCTTCGGGGCTGCGTTCGGCCAGGGCCTTGCGGTCGTGTTCCACTTCCAAAAGGCTATTGTCTACCTTGGAACGGTAAATGACGTCGGTTACCGGGTAGGTATCGTCGCCGTTGATGTTTCTAAAATGAGCGTTAAACTTGGTCATAGTTTCCTCTAAAATTTTTACGGCGTAAAGTTAGAAAAAAGTGAAACGCAAATGGATGCGCTAATCTTGAATTGAGTCTATTATGAAATCACGGTAAGAAACACGAATGTCATGTTGTTAGATTAGTCTAATTTACTTGCTTAAATAACGAAAATAAGGTGTTTTCAAGTAATTTGGTTGTGTTAAACTTTCTATATTAGTGCCGGAAATTTTACAAAAAAGACTCGGGAGTTCTGAGTGAAGAAGAAAAAATTAGGTTTTTTGCTTGTATTGATGTCTCTGTTGACGTCTTGCTTGTTTGAGACGAGTGAGACCGGCATGGATAGCTGGGCCGATTCTAAAGGGATCCCCTCGAGCTACAAGGTTCATGCGGTTACTGTTAGCGATTTGAAGGCTTCCTCTGCAGAAGTCTTCCTGGATACGACTCCAAGGGCTTCTGATACCCGTATTCTTTTGGGAACAGCTTCGAATTTGAAGCATGAACTGGCTATGGACTTCGCGATAAAGGTGGATACCACTTTCATCAAGAAGATGAACGCATCTGATTCCTCCGGAGCTTATCTGTCCTTCAATTTGTTGAAGTCCCTTTATCGTGACAAGCGTTACCCTTCAGATTCCTTGGATGTTGATGAAGAGCTGGATTTGACTTTGAGCTGGAAGATTGAAACGAGTTCCAAGAAAAAATTTGCGGATAGTCTAAGTGAAGTGACGGATTCCATGTGGTATGCTTCATTGGCGGATTGGGAAGACGCATCTTCTGCCGATACGACCTTTAGCATTTCTCTCTCTAATTTTGCTGCAAGAAAGGATTCCACCGTATTTATTGAATTGCCGAATGCGTTACTATCGGAACTGAGGGAGCTGAAGCGATTCTCCCGTGTCCAGCTGAAGCTTTCCTTGCCTAATGCCACAAGGGCTTACCGTTTCTACGGTGAAGATACGGATTATCCGCCTTATTTGAATTTCTGGCGTAAAAATGTGGATAGCGATTCCATTTACTATTCTAGAAGAATTCCCAGTCGTTTAGCAGACGTGATTGCCAACGAGGAAGATTGCAAGGAATGCCTGGTTCTCCATGGTGGTGTTTTTGACTCTCTGGTGGTGGAACTTCCTCCTGAACCCATCCTGAAGGCCCTGTCTGATTTTTACGGTGATGATTTCCCTGTGACGGAAGATGAAAAGTTTGACGTTCGTCAGTACGTGATTCTGGCTCAGCTGACGATGGCTCGTGATGATTCCAAGGGTAATCAGGAATTTGGACTGCCTATTCAGGTTGTGGTCGGCTCTTATGTTGACAGTGTTGGTAAGGCTGTCCGCAAGATGGAAAATTACCGACTGAATGATAGCCTGATTGTTCAGGAAGGTCATCCCAATTTGATTTTCCATGATGGAGATTCCCTGTCCGTTCAGCTGACTTATGGCTTACGTGACTTTATCAATCGTGCCCGTGATGGCCGTAGCGTGAAATTTATGATGCGTATTGGTTATCCGTTCCTGCAGGAAAAGATGACTTCCTATCAGGATACGATTGTCGAAATTAAGGGCGAAGATGGAAAGACTTCCTACGATACCATTCCTAGGTTCCTGCCTCATTTCGACTATGCTCGATATGATTTCTCCTCGATTCTGGAAAATTCCATGACGCTTAAGATTTGGGTTGCATCCAAGAGAAGCAAGGAGGAGGACTAATGATGAAGAAAATTTTAAGTGCTCTTGCCGTTGTTTCTGGTCTGTCTTTCGGTTCTACCATTGGCCTAGACGCTCTAGGCGAAGAACATGTTCTTGGTGGAACGGCTTCTGCTGCAGGCCGAGGCTTTTCCGGTAATGCAAAGACTGGGGATGCAGAAGGTCTTTCCGTGCTGAACCCGGCTCGTCTTGCTTTTGATAAGAAAGTGGTGTTTAACTTGAACTTCCTTATTGAAACTGATCTGGCGTCCGATGATGGTGAAGATTTTGCTACTGCTAGTGTGTCCCTGCCTTCATTTAACCTGTCCTTCCCGATGGGTGACTTTGGCGCAATGGGTCTTTCCCTGTGGCAACACTACGCATCCTCCATTAATGATGAGTCCGATAGCGAATCCAAGATGAAGGTGGAATATGCGGGTAGTGTTTATGAACTTGTCCCCACATACGCAATTCGCTTGCCGGTTTTGAGGTCTTTCTCTTTGGGTGTATCCGGCCATTATGTCTTGGGAAGCAACTATCGATCCATTTCCTTGCGGAGGAATACTTCCGAATTGGACTCCATTGATGTATGGGGTGCCGCGGATTATACCCTTTCGGATTATGTAAGCGGTACTTGGGAGATTAAGGATCATCCCATGTACTATACCGCAGCCCTTCAGTATCGCGGTAAGAACGCTTCCTATTATTTCTCCTATACAACGGGCTATACTTTAAAGAATGACTTGAAGTACGATCTTCGCATCAGTGAACTGGATTCTCTGGAGACCACTCGCGAAACTCGTCTGATTGATATTCCTGCCATGTTTGCAACTGGTGTTAACTATCGCTTCAACAAGAAGCATAATGTGATGCTTGATTTGAATTGGCGCTCCTGGGATAGCGATGTGGAAAACATTGCAGGAAGCTGGGAAATGCCCGGTGTTACCAAGACTCAGAGTGACTTTATGGTATCTCTGGGCTACCAGTGTGATGGTAGCGGATTGTTCTACGATCCGTACTGGAAACAGATTAACTATCGTACCGGTGCCTGGTATAGGAATTGGTATATCGAGGATGTTTATGAAGTCGGCGGCTCTATTGGTGCTGGATTCCCCTTGGGTCGTAAGGGAACGACCGTGGATGTGGCTCTACAGGGTGGCATGAGATTTGCTGATACGAATCAGGAATGGGATGAAGCGTTCTTCGCCATCCGTATCGGTCTCACAGGGATTGGTTCCTGGGGCCAACGTCGATAGGATTAGGATTTTTTAAGGAGGCTGAAAATGGCAGCTAAGAAAGAAACTGAAATAAAAGAAAAGAAGGTAGCCGCAGTCGCTAAGGGTACGACTAAGGCTGCTGTAAAGGCAAAGCCTGCTGTAGCAGAAAAACCTGCTAAGGAAGTGAAGGCTAAGGCTGAAAAGGTGGAGAAGGCTCCTGCTAAGGCTAAGGCCGCCGCAAAGTCCGCTCCTAAGGCCGCTGCAGCAAAGGTTGCTGAACCTGCTGAAAAGAAGCCTGCAGCAAAGAAAACTGCTGCAAAGACTGCAACCAAGGCTCCTGCCAAGGCAAAGTCCGCAGCAAAGACCTCCACTAAGGCTGCTGCAGCAAAGGCAACTCCTAAGGCTAAGGAAGCGGAAGTCAAGGTTTCTACCGAAGAAACCATTTCCGCTCTTGCACAGTCCTTCGATGCAGAATACTTGGTTCTTATGCAGAAGGATCCTAACTGGATGCATGCCTTCTGGGAAGTTTCTGAAAATCGCATTAAGCAGGCTAAGAAGGGCAAGAAGAAGTTGGTGCTTCGCTTGTTCGATATTGCATCTGACTTGACTGTTCAGCGCAACAAGAAAAAGCAGAAGTTCCGCGATATTGAAGTTCCTGCAGATGCTCGTAGCTGGTATGTGGAAAATACGGCTGGTCAGGCAGTGGTTGCTGTACTCGGTTCCGTTCAGGGTAAGAGCTTTGAACCCATTGTGGAATCTTCTCCTGTAGCAGTGTTTGACAAGAATGCCGCAGCTCCTGCAGCCGATGACGCTTTTGCAAAGGCTTCCCTGGGTGGGAACACTCTGGGCAACTTCATGAGCTCTGGCTTTACCAGCCAGACAGCTGAATCCTGGCTCAACAGCCTGGGTGGAAACTTTGGTAGCTCTTCTGAATCCATGTTCTCTGGCGCTCTCTCCAGTGCAGCCCTCCAGGCTCTCGGTAGCAACGCTATTGAAACAGCAAAGGATTCCGTCAACTATGGTAAGGATTTCTTCCTGTGGGTTAAGACCCGCCTCATCGTGTACGGTGGCACTCGTCCGGATGCCCATCTCCAGGTTCGTGGTGAAGATTTCCCGCTGAATCCGGATGGTACCTTCAGCTTTGAAGAAGACCTGCCGGATGTCACTAAGGTGATTCCCGTCTTTGCTACTGATAAGGACGGTGATTTCCCCACTACTATCGTACCTATCGTAGTAAAGCGCACTGAGTAAGCTAACTGTATGACCGCACCTGGTAAGATCCTTTTCCTGTTGCACGCACATCTGCCGTATGTGCATCATCCTGAACATAACCGGTTCTTTGAAGAGAACTGGTTATTTGAGGCTATTGCGGAAACCTACCTGCCATTGGTGCAGGCTATGCGTCGTCTGCTGGAAAAGGGTGTGCCGGGCGTTTTCAATTTAAGCGTTTCCGCGCCTCTCATTGAAATGCTGTCTGATGAAGGTCTCCAGAAAAAGTTTTCGGAGCATTTGCGTTATCAGATGTCCTTGATTGAGAAGGAAGTTCGTCAGAATGAAGGAAAACCTCAAGAATCACTTTCCAGATTCTATCTGGATCGTCAGAAAACTTTGATTGATACATGGGAACACAGAATCAATCATGACCTTCTTGGGGAATTCCTTGCACTTGAGAAAGCTGGCAAGCTAAATCTTCTTACCTGTGTGGGAACACATCCGTTCCTTCCTGCATACCAGAGCGATCCTGATTCTATCCGTATGCAGCTGGATGTAACGGTTCGTTGCTTTGAACGTGCTTTCGGCCGTAAACCCAAGGGAGTGTGGCTTCCTGAGTGCGGCTATTTTAACGGGTTAGACAAGTATCTGGCAGAATTTGGCCTCACGTATTTCTTCCTGGAAACTCATGGGGTCTTGCTAGCCAATCCTACTCCTAAGTATGGAGTCTTTACTCCTATGCGAACCAAACAGGGCTTGTTCTGCATGGGACGAGAACAGAAAAGCTCCATGGAAGTCTGGAGCCGCCGTACTGGTTATCCGGGCCATCCTGAATACCGTGAATTCTTTAAGGATATTTCCCAGGAACGTCCTAGGGATTATTTAGGCGAGTACTTCTTCTCTGGAGATACTCCCATCGATTCTGGTTTTAAGTATTACCGAATTACGGGCAGTGAGAATAAGGAACTGTATCGTCCTTGGAATGCCATGCGCCTGGCAAATGACCACGCCCACTTATTTGTGGTGAATCGTGAAGCCACGATTTCGGAATTGTTGGTTAAAATGGAAGGCAACAAGGCATGCGTGCTTTGTCCTTACGATGCAGAACTTTTTGGCCACTGGTGGTTTGAAGGCCCCTTGTTCCTTGAATCCCTTCTGGAACGTGCAGCCTCCTCAACGGTCCTTGAGTTTGCCGGTGCCGACGAAGTAATGACAGCTTCTGCGGATTCTGAAACTCATGAACCTGCGTTCTCTAGCTGGGGTGAAGGCGGTTTCGGTTCTGTGTGGATTAATGGTGAAACGGATCAGTATTATCCGCAGTCTTACCGTCTGCGTGCTATGATTCAGCATCTGAAATCTGTGAAGGACCGTATGGATCCATCCCTCAAGTCGGCAACATTGATGACTCGCTATATTAAGCAGATGGAACGTGAACTGATGCTGTTCCAGTCTTCTGACTGGGCTTTCATGATCCATAATCATTCTGCTGAAGGTTATGCAAAGCGTCGCCTCGATGACCATTACCATAATGGCCATGCCTTGTTTGCTGAAGCTTGCAAGTCCATCTTGAAAAATTCAGACAAGCCTAGTGCCAACTCAATTCTTCCGGAATTGGAAAAGAACAACAGTATCTTTAGCTGGCTTTAAAGCGTTTTTTAAGCTTAGTAAATCACGATAAAATCTTTGGTCTTTCCGCTGCTACCTGCTCTGAAACGGTAGACTCCGGGGACCATTAATTTTTTTACCTGACTCTCATCCATACAGAACGTTTGGGTGTTATAGCGTTCGCGGGTAATTAAATCTCCGCGTCGATTTCGGATTTCAATAAATTTCTTTGATTGGGGAAGAGGGGTGAAGCAAAGATCTCCACCTCTCCATGGTGTCGGATAAGCCCTAAGAGTTGGATCTGTTGGAACTGTGGGGAGAATGCTGTCATTCATTCTACTGAAAACCCAGATAATGGAATCCACGGAAGGATCCCTGTTCCAAACTTTATGAATGAAGTCTACGGCGTTTGTGGATTTAATGGGAAATATTTCTGATTTATTGGACTTGTATGCAATTGCACTGGCCCTGCCTTTGAAAAGACTCATATCAGGATATCCGCCATTATAGAAGTTGTAGGCATGCATATCTACTTGTGGCAAAAATGAATCCGTTTGGCTTTCGATAAAGGTGTGCTTGAATTCTGGCCAGCGATTTGCATCGGTGCTAATCCATAGGGAGGAATCCAGAAGAGAAGAACGTTTTCCTGCGAAGGATAGTTTTGTCACGAAATCATGGTAGAGACTATCTGCTGAAAGCTTGTTCTTTTGTGAATATTCTTGAAGCATTCGCCAAAAAGATTCGTTCGGTTCTTTTGAAAAACTTTCCCAGATGAATTTATCTGCATTCTTGGCTACATGGTTGTATAAATACAGGAAGAAAATACCTGCGCCATAATCTTCAAGCATTTGGTCTAGAGGGGTGCCTACAACCTTGGACATGGTGGGAAGATAGGTGAAGTAGTCGTCAATATCAGGAACGGAAACTTCTTCAACGCCAGAAGCGGATGCTTCAAACCAGAAGGTCCAATATTTGGACAAATCCAGATAGCGCAGCTGCACTGCATGATAAAGTTCGTGGACGGCTGTTACCCGAATCCCGTTTTCCCACCGATCTGCGTAGGAGTAGCCAAATGCGTCGTTTTGCAGTTCCTGGTCGGCGATGTCATAAATGCATTTTTTGCCATTGACGTTTAATGTGTCCAGGGTGCTTCTATAACTGGGTGAATAACGGAAGTCGTTGTCTATGACAAGCGTGGTTCTTCCTTTGGAATAGTCCTCGGAAATGGTTACGCCATAGCAACCATGACAAGAACCGCCCAGGTACAAGTCCGTTGCCCTCATCAAATCGACATCGATCACTTCAACTGGATAAAGTCCTTCAGAAACTTCCATGCGATAATGAAAGGAAGTGTCGTTCCCTAAGGGTGGTAACATTCCCATTTTGGATGTGTGGAACTGGTAGGCGTATTCGACGGCTTTTGCCAGGGTGTCCACGAATGCTTCTGTAGTCTGATGGGGGCCTGTCAGGGTGTAGAATATCTGGAAGTGGTTTGTTTTCTGGGTAAGAACAGTGTCGTAGTAATCCGAAGAGGGGCAGGGGGTGTATGCTCTTTTGGCAACAGGCTTTTTAGAAACGAATTTGTTATCGCGGGCAGCGTGTAACTGTTGAATCGCGTGTGCTGTTCCGCAGGTTCGCGCAGAAACTTCCCCTACCCAAAAGAGGATGGTTAATGCAATTGCCAAAAGAGACAATTCATTTTTTAAAGACATCTCTAACCTCCTAAGATCCCTTCTTCCCTCAAGATCTTGCGAGCTCTTTCCTTGATTTCTTCAGGAAGGGTCAATGCCTTCTGGTGGTGAGGCTTTACTCGGGCGTCAATAATGAGGGGTGCCTCTGCAGTCCAGTGCTTGTTCGTTACTTGCTCGTTAAAGCCAAAGATGTCCTGGGCTGGATCGGAGCGGGTGAAGGTAAGCCAGAGAAAATCATTCAGGTTGTCTCCCTTGAGGGTGTCGTCTAGAACCGGCCTGCTGTCAATGAGAGATACAAGAGGATAGTTGTCCTTAAATTTCCATTGGGCGATGGCGCCTGCAAGTTTTTCCATCAGGGCTTTGCGTTCGTCGGCATTAAATGAGGGACCTTCCACGACAAGTACGCCTGCCATAGGTATGTATACCTTGGGAGTGTTGTTGCCCACTTTGAATTCTTCGGGAAGCTGCAAAGACTGAAGGTCTGTTACATCCTGTCGTAAATTGCGACGCTTGATGCCTGCGGCAGCCATGACCAGCTTGGAACCGTGATTCAGGCTACTGCCGGAATAATCCAGCGTGTCGATGGTTGTCGCCGTCTGGAAATGAAGATCCCGCTTGAAATCAATACGTTCCAGGATGTGTGCGAAAAATCCGGGTACGTCATTTACGTCGATTTTCTTGCCCGTTTCTATTTCGTCTTCCTTGGCGGCAATCAGCAGGTACTTGCTGAGACTTGCCTGGTTGAATCCGAGAAGTGCGTTAGCAGTCTTCAGGAGCTCCATAGGCTCGCGATCCTCGGGCTTTGCGTAGGGCAGAAAACGTTCGCTAGCAAGAGCTAGACAGAGGGGATGAACGCCTGCGGGATCTACTGCGTGAACAGCATGTAATCCCGGGATGGACGCTGGAACCATGGGCTTGGTAACCTGATGGATGAAACTCCCGAACAGGGTATCTTCCTGAGGAGGGCGTCCTACAACCGTAAAAGGATAGATGGCGTTCTTCTTGCAAAGAACTTTTTCGATCCGCATATACGGAAAGTTGTGCTTGTCGGAATAGTAGCCAATGTGATCGCCGAATGGGCCTTCCGGTTTCAGCTCCGGACCCACTTCACCCAGAATGCAGAAATCCGCATCGCTGGAAACAAGATATCCATTGTGGATAAAGTAATTGAACCTGCGGCCGCCCAGCATTCCTGCGAATACTAGTTCGGAAAGATTCTCGGGCATAGGCATCACTGCCGCTACGGTATGAGATGGAGGACCGCCAATAAAGACACTGACTTTCAGGGGGCGGCCTTCTTCAATAGCCTTCCGATGATGCCTTGCGATGTCGCGCTTGATCTGGTAATGGAGCCCGCATTCCTTGCCCTGCTGGTAGCTATTGCCGGACATCTGGACTCGGTACATGCCCACGTTGGTAGTCATGATGCTCGCCTTTTCACTCGGGCGTGTTGCCACCTGAGGAAGCGTTACAAAGGCTCCGCCATCCATAGGCCAGCTTTTCAGCTGCGGTAAATCCTGCAGGCTACATTCCTGAAAATCCCTGATGGAACCGCTTTTGCGGGGCAGAGAACAGATGCCTGCCTTGGCGGCGGTCAACAGTTTAAGCGGATTGGGATGCTTGAAAAATTCAACAGGATTGGACTTGAAGAGAACCGCTGTCTGGGTGCTCTTCATGCTTTTACGGAACAAAAACTTTAAACGATCTTCACTTCCAAAAATATTGCAAGCGGCACGGAAGGGGCTTCCCTTTACCTTCTCGAACAAGAGTGCTGGCCCATTTGCCTCAAAGACCTGGCGTGCAATCTCCGCCATCTCCAGATTGGGATCCACCTCTTGGTGGACGCGCTTCAGCATACCTGCTTTTTCTAAGTCCAGCAGTGCCTGTTCAAGGGTGTTGTACATGGTTTAACCGGCGGTAGCGGCGTTATCCAATGCTTCGAAGCTTTGAGTCTGCTTCTTGGATTCTACTGCCAGGATGATTTCTCGTGCGGCCTTTCTGCCGGCAATCGCATAAACGATGCCTGCCTTGTCCATCAGGTTTGCAAATTCGCTTTCGGTGAATTCGCTAAAGCCCTGGAAAGAGAACGTGTCGTTACAGGCTGTCAGATTGCCTTCGGAAGAGAACTGGTGGGTTGCGTTAAAGCCGCGGAAAGGCCCTTTATCCAGACGGACGGTGACCTTGTTCTCGCTAGATGCGGCAATAATGCCTGTCCAGGAAATTTTTTTGAATCCGGCTACTACGGTGTACTTAACGATTTCACCTGCATCCAAGGACTTAGGAAGCGTGTAGTAGACAATGGGATCTTTTACCATGGTCAAGCTCATGGGTGCAAAACGGAGCGTCTCCAGCACGTTTGCCAGAGAGTATTCCTGCCATGAAGTTTGACTGAACTGTACCATATGCGTAGAATATAGAAAAAGTTTGAACAGTAGTGGGTCTAGTCTTGTTCTTTTAGAACAATCTTGGATAGGGCCGCAAATGCTGTGTCAGGATTTGCGTCTACCCATTCCTTAGACAACTTTGTCTTGAGAAAACGACCTTCTACGGAATTGTACCAATGAACCACTCGGGTTTCGGGGAGAACAAGTTTATCTACCTTCTTGTGGGTTTCGTTCTTGAACCAGTGGGCGCTTACTTCAGGACCTAGAGGGTAGAAGTAAGGGGCAGGAACCACTTCCATGGAATCGCTGCTTGTGTTTCCTGTTACATTCTGCAGGAGGCGAGTCCCTAGTCGGAACCGTTTGAGACGTTCTTCCTCGGGCATGGTCTTGATATATTCAAATGCCTTGATGATGGTTTCGTTGCCGGGTTCCGCTCCAATGACAGCGTTGTTTACGGCTGCGGTAAACAGCCCTTCGAACGCACGGAATAACTTGTAGCCACCAGGCATTCTTGCGCAAAGTTCACGGAAGGCGAACTGCATCCCGCAGAAAGCCCAACGGAAGGGATTGATGCTCTTGAAAAGGCTTGCTGGAAGAGCCACGGGCTCTGTACCCACAAAGCCTCTCTGTTCCATCATTTCGCCAAAAGGCTTCACCATGATGATGTCTGTATCCAGATAGACTCCACCATACTTGAACAGCAATGCAAGGCGGAGCAGGTTTGCTCGGCTTGCGGGAGCGGTCAATGTGTGGAACAGTTTCCCGCAGAGTCCGTCGTCTCCAAGGCCTTCAAAGTGGCTGCCTGTCACGGGGATGGCTTCCAGTCCAGGGATATCCTTAATGAGATCCCAACCATCGCCTTCCTGTTTCAAACCTTCGTGAACAAGCCAAATGGATTGTGGCTTCTGGATGTTGTAGGCAGAACGAATGGCAAGTCCTCCGCTCCAGGGAAACTTAGGACCTAGCCAAATAAAGATGAGTCGATTTGGAATCATGGATATCTACAGGATGGAAGTGAAAAAGGGTGGATGAATTAGAATTCGAAATCCACGGCGCGACGTTCGGTCACAACCTTCTTCACGAAGGAGACAATTGCCTGGTGTTCAGGATGGTTCTGGTAAAAGTCCAGTGCTTCCTTGGTGCGGAAGGTGGTGTCCAGGGCAATATCGAATTCGATGTCGCCGTTACCCAGTTCAGCCTTGTTGAAGTTCAGGCCGGATTCGATGCTTACGAGACCGGGAATCTTGCCTTCCAGTGCGTGGAATGCATCGACCATCTTCTGGCCGTTCACCTTTGCGGTGTTTCCTTCTGCTTCGGCCTTCAACTTCCAATATACGATATGACGGATCATTTTTTCCTCTTATGGTTTGCAATTTGTCTGTAAAGATCCAACTGACGCTTGAAACAATCGTCCCAGCTGAATTTTTCAGCATAAGCACGGGCGTTCAATTTCTTTTGCTTCAGGTCGGAATGATAAAGTTCGATAATAGCTTCTGCCAGGCTTTCCGAAGAACGTTCCTTTAAAATAGCGCCTGCTTCGGATTCCTTCACATGCTCTGCTGCAGCGCCAGTTGCGGCTCCCACCTGGGCGTTTCCACAGGCCATACTTTCGAGAATGGAGAGACCGAAGGTTTCCCAGCCGGAAAGGGCTAGACCGAGATCCACGCTGGAGTAGTAACGGGCCATTTCATCCGCTGATTTGATAAAGCCAGCATATTGCATGTGTGGATTTTTTTCCACAGCAGCCTTTACCTGGGGGAGGTAAGGTCCTGTACCTGCCAGTACCAAGGCCGGCTCGCAGTTTAGCTTTTGACTAAGGATGTCGTAAGCTCCTAGCAGAAGTTCAATGCCTTTTTCTTCGCAGAAACGGTGGGGGAAGAAAATGGTCAGACGATCCGGATTGCCATCCTTCAACTGCTTCACTAATTCTTCATCGCGCTTCGTGGGATTGAACATCTGGATGTCGCAACCCAGGGGAATCCAGTGGGATTTAGGAAGGCCGTTTTGGTCTAGACGGTCCATTACTTCCTTGCAGGAAACCTGGACGCCATCGTAGCGTTTGAATTCCTGACGGGCATACCAGAATGCGATCTTTCTGCAGAGCGCTCCAAGTGCTTTGCCAAACTTGTTCGCTACAGGTCTTTCCACATAAGTGATGGGGAAGTCCGCATGCCAGAAACTGAGAAGGGCTGCATTGGGCACAATCTTTTTGGCTGCAGCGCGTACCACCGTAGGAAGAATGTAGGGAGAGCCTACTTCGATCACATCGGGCTTGTATTTTTTCAATACAGGACGAATCTGGGATTGCTTCCAGATAAAACGGTACTCCCAATTGCCTGGGAAACGGTACGCATCCACATGCTCGATAACCAGGCTGTCGCTCACCTTCTCTGTAAAGTTCTTGGAATCGGGCATCACAAAAACAGAAAGAACATCCTTCTGCTTTTTGTAGAAGTCCATCTTTTGTAGATGGTAGCGTCGAACACCGCCTCCCGAAGGACTCCAGAAATTGTTGAAGTCAACGACGGTAAACATTAAAGTTGTTCCTGCATCTTATTGGACAGCGGGTCAATTGTCAGGTTGCCCTGATAAGTGTTGTTGCTGCCCAGACGCTTGGAGTCCACCTTTAAGAATAAATTTCCGCCCTTAGCTTCCAGCCAGTAAATGGCGTCGGAATCGCGAAGGTATGCACGAGGACCGATTAGACCCTGTTCGGAATCAATCAGTTCCCCACCCAGGAAGAACGGAATGTCCAAAGCCTTGTACAGATCCAGGATGACTGCGGCTCGGCGCTCGCAAATGTCGTTCAGTTCCGGATGGTCAGAAACCTTTAGATGGTCGATACCGTCGATGATGACGACCAGGTTGCGATGCTCCTTCACTTCTTCCTTTAAGGTGGATAGAAGCTCGGTATTGTCGAACAGAGGGGAGTCTTCCCAGATTTCCAGACGGTTGCTACGGACGTAACCCATGAGTTCGCGGGTAGCTTCCAGAATCTTCTGGTTCATGCCTTCGTCTTCGTTTTGCTTACGTACGGTCAGGACGGATTCCCCGATCATCATGGCGACCAGTCGGTCGAAAATCTGGCGACGGGGCGTTTCCAAAGCAACGTAAATCAGTTTCAGCTTGGGATTGCTTTGTACAAGGTCCAATGCCAGGCTAGAAAGCAAGGTGGTCTTCAGACCAAAGGGCTTGGAGGAAACGTAGAAGCAGCCGGACTGAATACCGTCGATTTCCTGAGTCAGTTTCGGGAAAGTATTCAGGGAGTAACCCACGCTTACGTCTGGAGGACATCCCATGGCGGTATCGAAGTTTTCCTTGATGTCCTGCAGCAGCATGGAACGACGGTGAGTATGGACCGTGTCCACTTCGGTCTGTTCCACCAGGGAAATCAACTGGTCTGCGCCATTCTTACGGACAACCTGGTCTACAGTTTCGCCCTTCGGTAGCACGATGGACTTGAACTTCAAGTTCAGTTCCTGTGCCATTTTCAGATAACGCTGGATACGGAATTCCTGTTCTCTGCGATCCTGTTCGCGACGGAGAACCACCGTAACGGATTCTGCGCCACAAGCCTTCAGCTTCAGGAGATGGCTTAAAGTCAGTTCCTGATACAAGGTGGAAACGACACCCGGAATGCCGGAAAGGTCTGCGGTCAATGCATCAAAGAAACCTTCCACAATCAAGGGTTTGCTGTTTTCCAGCTGCATGTTGAAAGGAATATCTGCAGGACCGGATGCAAAGGAGATATAGGTGTTAGGACCGTCGGCTTCGTCAATGAGACGACCGTAGACGGAATGGATCAAACCCTTGGAGTTGCGAGCGGGAATGGTGATTCTCGGTTCGTGGTAGGCTTCCAGGTTGTCCAGGTAGAAACTGATCTGGTGGCGTTCGATCCCGTTCAGCATGCAGTAGCTGACGAATGGTTCTGGATCGCCACTATAGTAACCAATACCGTAAAGCTGTGCCTGGCCGATGCTCCAACCACGGGATGCCAGGAATTCTGCAGAGGACGGACTCTTGCATGCAGCCCAATGGCAGTAACGGACGAAGTTCTCGAGAACCTTCGTCTTTTCTCCGCCCAGTTCCTTGATCCAAGGGTGTTCATCGGGCTGGTTGTCCTTTTCGATATCCTGGGTGCCCAGGAAGTCAAGAGCTTCTACTCGTGCGGCGCCTTCGTCCATGCCGTTAAAACGGCTACGCATCACGAATTCAATCAAATCACCTTCGCTACCGCACTGCAAGCAACGGTAACGCCAGTAACCTAGAGCGTCATAAAAGAACAGAGAGGTTTCTTCCGGGGAGTGGAACGGACAGCAGGCAATCAGGTTCCTGCCCCAACGTGAAAGAGGTACTCCCAACTGACGCGGGTGAGTCTTTGCCCGCATGATAATACCAGCGTGTTCTTGATCGATAAGCATAATAAGCCTCGTTTTTCTTTTGAGAAATCTAGATTTTTTTTAATTTTCCAGGTATGATCATCCTTGGAATTGACCCCGGTTCAATCACTACGGGGTATGCTTTTTTGGACAAGACCGGAAACGACTTGAAAGTTCTGGAATACGGGGTAATTCATGCGCCTGCAGACCATGCTCTAGAAGACCGTCTGCTCCATATTATTACGGAACTCGAAAAACTTCTGGATCGTTATCATCCCAATGCGTTGAGCATGGAAGGGGTGTTCTTTGCCAAGAATGCCAAGAGTGCCCTGGTCCTGGGGCATATTCGTGGGGCTGTTCTTGTGTCCTGTCGCAAGTACGGGATGACCTTCAATGAATATCCGCCCAAGGTGGTAAAACAAGCTGTTACAGGAAATGGCGCTGCCCCCAAGGAACAGGTGGCAAACATGATCTTTGCTCGACTGGGAATTTCCCAGGGAAACCTGCCTTTGGATGCTTCCGATGCGCTGGCCATTGCCTGGACTCATGCAAATCCATCTCCTCTATCTATTGCGTTAACGGGTTCCGCCAGTGTTAAAAAGACAGTTGGGAAGAAGACCGTCTCCTTGACCTCACGAAAGAAAAAAGCGACGACAAGGCAATGGATGGACTTAATCGAAAAGATGGGAGGAACCATCCAATGATAAATGCTGATATTTGCTTTGGTCTACGTCCTTTAGATTCTGATGAGTTTGTCTGTATTGACGGCTATATTGTAGACCGTGAAGTAGTTCCTGCCTTTAACAACTTGAAGGAATCTCTTGCTCAATATGGCTTTGCCTTAAGGCTGGAATCCGCCTATCGCAATTTTGAAAAACAGCTAAGTATCTGGAATCGTAAGGCTTCCGGCCAGCTGAAACTTCTGGATGCTGCCGGCAAACCTATGGAACGTCCTGATGATGAAGAACAGCTGATGTATGCCATCCTGACCTGGTCTGCGTTACCTGGGGCTAGCCGCCACCATCTAGGAACGGACCTGGATGTGGTGGATGGCAAGGCCTGTCCCGACGGATACGAAGTCCAGCTGACTCCTGCGGAATGTGACGGCATGTTCGCTCCCTTCCATCAGAAACTTACGGAACTGATGGATGCAGGGGAATCCTTCGGCTTTAGCCGCGTGTTTGTGCCGGGGCGAGGAAAGATCCAGCCAGAAAAGTGGCATATTGCCCATTTGCCTACATCTAGAAAGTATCTGGAGAATTTCTCCCTGGATGGACTCAAGAAGATTTACGAGCAAACCCATATCGCCTGCAAGTCCGCCTTGCTGGACAACTTGGATCAGCTGGCGAAAGATTTCATTTACCCCTACTTTATCTAGTTATGAATTTGGATGCAAAAACTCGAGGTATTCTCCACTTGCCTCTAGAAGTATATGGTGAATCTGTCATGGGTTCGTCTCTTCGTTACATTCCATGTAAAGGGAAGTGCCGCCTACTGGTATTTGCTGGCATTCACGGGGAAGAACCTGAGTCCACTTTTTTGTTAAGTCGGTGCTTGAGGGCCTTTTGCGAACCTTTTCAGGATATTGCCTTTGTCCTCTGTGCCAATCCCGATGGTATGACTCTGGGAACTCGCGGGAATGCCAATGGGGTGGACTTGAATAGAAATTTCCAGACTTCCAATTGGACTGCGGGGGAGGTCCTTTCCCGCTCCGTTCTTGAGGCTTCTCGGGACACGGTTTTGTCCGCAGGAAACCCTGCTGGACCGGAACCTGAAGTGGCAGCCCTGATGCGCCTTGTGGAAACCCTCCAACCGGAAAGCGTCCTGTCCATTCATGCTCCCATCGGGTGTGTTGATGCCCCTGTTCGTACCCCGCTGGTGGATGGCCTATGTAAGGCCTTTAACCTTCCGTGGATGCCGGATATAGGATATCCTACTCCAGGAAGCTTTGGAACCTGGTGTAAGGAACGACGTCTTGAATGTGTCACATTGGAACTTCCTAGAATGTCTCTGGAGGCTCTCTTCGATCGTTATGGAACCTCGTTCATAGACTTCCTGACTCAGGTTTAGTGAATAAAAAAAATCCGGGGTAAACCCGGATTTTTTGTTTAGCAGTAATCTACGGAAAATTAGTGCTTCTGTTCTTCCTGTGCTTCGGCAATAATCTTCTTGCGGTTGGCAAGACCGAGGCTAAAGCCGATAGTCAGGTAGCTGGCCATGAGGATCAGGAGGTATTCGGTAATGAACGGAACCTTGGGGGAAACGAACATGAAGCCGGACACATAGGTGATCACAATCAGGACAATCTGGAAGATATTCAGAGCCTGGCTCTTGCGGGGCTGAAGCTTGGGCAGGAACAGGGGGCTCACCATCAGGAGGCCGGTAACCAGCATCACCATCAGGGGGAGGAAAATCAGGGGGCTATCGGTGTTTTCAAAAAGGCCATGGCTCTTGAGGAACACGATCAGGATAGCGTTGATTGCGCCAGCGAAGGTGGAGGGCAAACCAGAGAAGTGATGGTGGTAGGTGTCGGAGTCACATGCGTTGTACTTGGCAAGACGCATGGCTGCACACAGAACGTAAATGGAAAATACCACAATCAGCAGGACGCCGTTTTCGCCAAACCACTGCGGAGCAAGGCTGCGGTAACAGAAGAAAACCGTGAATGCAGGGGCTAGACCGAATGCGATCAAATC
Source organism: Fibrobacter sp. UWR4 (assembly GCF_003149045.1). NCBI lineage: Bacteria > Pseudomonadati > Fibrobacterota > Fibrobacteria > Fibrobacterales > Fibrobacteraceae > Fibrobacter > Fibrobacter sp. UWR4. The sequence goes on from NZ_QGDU01000001.1 coordinate 19,390, forward strand.
TGCCAGGCTATCGAACTGAGCGCCGAATTCGGAGCTTGCGTTGACCAGGCGGGCTGCAAAACCGTCCAGTTTGTCCAGTAGGACGCAGAGGACGATGAAATAGGAACCCATGCGGATAGGGTCTGCCTGAGTAAAAGTAGTGAAAGCGCCTGTTGCCCAACAAATAGCGAAAACGCCCAGCAAGAAATTCATGCTAGTGAATGCGTTAGGCAAAATAAAACGGGACTTTCCCATCATAAACCTCCATCATTAGATGTCGGGGTAAAAATAGATAATTATTGGCAAAATGAACAAAAAAACGCCCCAAAGGAGCGTTTTTCTGAAAGTTTACAGAACTAATGGCTCTTATTTAACCGGTTTGATTTCCCAGAGAGCCTTTACACCTGCAGCCACAACCAGATTCTGGGGAGGGGCATAGGGATTTTCTTCGGTGGGGAAGTTAGTCCAGTGCTTGGTAGAGAACTGGTAGAACTGGGTGGGGCGGTACATAACAGGCAATACCGGAATGGTTTCCATAAAGATCTTGTTCAGTTCACGATAGGCTGCTGCAAGTTCCTTCTCGTTGGTGAGGACAGGAATCTGTGCCATTAGTTTGTTTGCATTGTCATTCTTGTAACGGCCCTGGTTTGCGAAGGTTTCTTCGCCCACTGGCTTGTAGGCGGCAATGCCCATGATCTGTTCAAAACGGCACCAGGGGGAGGCGGCGGAAAGTTCGGCGGTCTGTGTTTTCATTGCCAGATCAAAGGTCCCGAGACGGAGGTCCTTGTCCCAGACGCTGTAGTCCACAAACTTCTCCTCGGCAGTAAGACCGATTTCGTGGAAGGATTCTACAACAACCTTGATGGCGTCTTCCCAGTCAGTCCAGCCCTGCGGGCATTCAATAGAAATGCTGCGGACGGGAGATCCCTTCTTGTCAAGAAGCTTGTCTGTTTCATCCCAGCTATAGCCTGCTTTGGACAGGATTTCCTTTGCTTTTGCAACGTCAAAGCTGTAACCGAAAGCTTCTGCATCTTCCTTGACGAAATATTTGGATTCCGTCCCGAAGGGCAGGATGAAGCCCGGCTGCATGGCCGGAGAGTAGTTGGAAATGGCGCGGGACTTGATCTTTTCGAAATTAATGGAATGAGCCAGTGCGCGACGGAAGTCTACGTCGTTAAACGGGGGATTCTGCTGTGCAATGAAAAGGGTGGTAATGGATCCCGGCTGGTGGTACGGTTCGTTTCGGCTCCAGGCACGGATGCTGTCTCGAGCCTTTTCCCAAATACGGGGCAGGAATACGGAGGAAATATCCAGATGCCCCTTGGTCATTGCACTATTAAAGTGGTTGTTTCCGTTGTACAGGGAATGGATAATGAAACGCGGTGCAGGCTGCTTACCGTCGTGATGGACGTTGCCCCAGTAGTTGTCGTTACGGACGAGAACAATCTGGTCAGGAGAATAAGTCTTGATGTTGTACGGTCCGGAAACGAGCGGGGTGGAATCGTTCTTGAATTCCAGAACCTTCGCCATGTCGTAACCCTTGCCGGACTTGGAGGCCTGGACCAATGGTTCAAAGACCGCTTTAGGAAGAATAGAGGTTTCAGCTAAGGCGTTCAAGATGATGAGCTGGTTCTTGTTCTTGCCATAGTGGAACGTGATGTTGTTGTTTCCGTCGTCGGTAATCTTGCTGAGGATGTTCCAGTTACCATGGCGGGGGGTGGGGAGAATGGAATCGATGCGGAACGTGTAGATGACATCGTCTACGGTTACCGGAGTACCGTCGCTCCACTTTGCTCGAGGATCCAAATGGACCGTGATGGAACTTTCGTTGCTGGTGTAGCTGTCTGCCAGCATAGGTTCAAGTTCACCACTTAACTGGTTGTGTGCCAGCAACGCCTCGTACATCAGACGGACATTTCCGTCAATGGGGAAGTTGGGGTCGTAATCTAACGGATTGAAGGTTGTAGGGGGAGCCCAGTCGAAACCACCGATATAAAGCGTTTCATTACGGGGGTAATCAGGGTTGGTTACCTCGGCGGTTTCCTTCTTTTCTTCTTCACAAGCTGTAAACGCCATTGCAACACTTGCAGTGACTACACACTTTGCAAAAAAATTCATGTATTCAGTTAGTTTGCTCATCATCCTTTCCCACTTGGGTTATTCAATTGAAATTTAGTGAGATTTTTTCCAAGAAACCATACAAATTTTATTTACAACACGAAAAAAGCACCTTTTTAGGTGCTTTTTATTCCTTTATAGGGAAAAACCATAAAGAATTCGTTTTGGAGATGCGCTGAACAATGTGTTGTTCATAATGAAAGGGGTTCCTGATCCGCCAGGAGTGCTGTAGTGCCTGGCTATTTTCCCGTCTTTCATGTTGACGGAGATGATTTCAGAGCCTTGGTCTAACCATATTTCGTTGCCTTTTACGAAAGGCTGTGAAAAGACCGAGTTTTTTCCGCTAAATTTCCAGATGGGTGCTCCTGATTCCGAATAAAGTAACATGGACTGGTTTGCCAAGTTGACAAGGATTCCTGTGTCGCCGTTGTTGTTTACAATTTGCATGGTGGAAACCGGGGAATCCGTTAAAACCTGGAGGGGGGCTGCTTCTGGATGCTTGATGTTTTGGATGAGAATCTTGTTTGCTGTGGTTGCAAATACAAGAGAGGAATCTCCTTGCCCGATATGAGTGATGTTCCCGTTCAGTTTCTTGGAAAAGGTCTCGTTAGAAATACCGGAATTATCATCGACGATAAGGAGATTTCCTTCCTGGCTGCATAAATAAATTTTGTCGTTGTCCTTGGACATGAGGAACGGACCTGAGAATACCTTTCGAGACCAGGCTTGCTTATTATCGGAACGATTTACCTTCAGAAGGAATCCATTCCAGGTAGAAACGAAGATGGCGTTGTCGAAAATCTTGATGTCAAAAGCTTTTCCCGGTAGCTGGATATTGGTTGCTGTAGAGGTCTTGTTCAATTCATAGAGGGACATGTTGTATTTGGTGGCGATGGCGATGGAATTCTCGTCATGTCCAATAACCGGGTTGAAGTCTAGCTTGCCTATATTCTTCATCCAACGGATCTCACCATTGTCCGGATTGATACTGAAGATTTGACCTGCGGCCGGATCAATGGTGTATAGGTTCTTCTTTCCACCAAAGAATTGTGGGTATAACGTTTTAGGAGAGATGGGAAGTTGGCTTACGAATTTTGCCCCGATGGACTTGCTGTAACGCTCCAGAATCAGGTGTGCTGTCTTTGGATTGCCTGTGGATAGGCGGACTGCCTCTGCCCAGGCTTGCTGAACGGATTTCTCGCTTGCCTCCTGGTGTTCCAGGTAAAGTGCTCGCAGATACCATCCCTCGGCATTGCCAGGTTCCATTTTGAAAAGAGTATCCAGGGTGATGCTTAGGGAATCCCACTGCTCGTTGTCCATATAGTTGGATGCTTTCTTTGCGATTTGGCTAGAGAGGAGTATTTTCTTTCCGTAATATCTGGGAGAAAGGGCCTGCAGTTTTGTGTCGCCAAAGTTCAAGTAGATTGCATCATCGGTGTGGATCGGTTTTGTTTCAATGGCCTTGGTAAAGCTGTAGAACCATATGGGGCGTAATAGGGTGTCTACGGTAACGATGGATCCTTCTGCAGAGAACAGCCCCAAGGTGCCCTGGGATAGAGGGTTCATAATGGCAGTTTCTGTAAGGACGGATGCCTTTATGAATCCGTTGCGCTTGTCCAAAAGACTCAGCCTTCCGGAAGACTCCAGAATAGCAATGCTGTTTTCGAACTGGATAATGTCTTCTACAGTTCCTACGGATATTTTCCATAGGGGATTGCTTGTGCCCTTTGGGGAGTAGCAGTAGAATTTATTTCCGGAAACCAGATAGATCAATTTCTTTTCGACTAATACTTTTGTGATTGCGTCAAAAAGAGATAGAGTCCTTGTTTCGATGCCTGTTTCTGCAGAAATCAAGTGCAGTGAATTGTCTGGACAATTCAGCGCATAACTCTTCGTGGGACCATAATAGCCTTCAATGGAACAATTGCTGTATTTTTCGGGAATGGTAATCTTGGTCCCGTTCAAGTTAATGATGGAAAGTCCCTGGCTGCTCTGGACTAAAACGCGATTGTCCTGCTCGAAGAAATCTGTAATGTCGCTGGTTTCATAATTGCGGCTCAACTTTCCTGAATGGAATGAAGTGAAATGCAAACTGTCTTCAGAGGCTGTTTTATGCCAAATGCCTTGAGAATTTATCTGGTAGATTTCGGATTCATTCCCGATGGTGGAAGGAATGTCCTGAAGACCTGCTGTACTTAGTTTTTTGATGGAACCGTTTTTGAGTAATAGGTAAGTAGGATCCTGACCAAAAATTTTTCGAATGGGGCTGGGCAGTATTAAGGGCTTCTGGAGAAGTCGCTCAGCCTGGTTGCTGGTATAGGCTTCTCGTTCTGCAAGCCAGTAGGCGAGATTAGTCTTGTTGGTATTGACGAGACTTTGGTTGTAGTAGAAATTTGCGGATTGCCTATTGTTGGACAACTCCTGGATTTTTCCTAGATAGAAATAGGCTTGTTCCTTGTCGTTCTGGTCTCCATCTTTCGCAACCTTTTCAAGAAGGCTTGTTGCGTTTACAAAGTCGCCCTTCATTTCGAAAAGGTAAATTGCTTCCTGGATGGATGCGTCCATCTTGCTTGCCAAAGCTGTTCCCAGACATAGCAGTACGTAGACCAGGACTGTGATGACCTGGTTTCTGCGTCGTGATGCTATGTGCTTTACATTAGACATTGAACTTGTAACCTGCTCCACGTACGGAAAGGATAATTTTGGATTGCTCATCGCAAAGTTTCTTGCGGAGAACCACAATGTGGTTGTCTACTACGCGGGTAGAAGGCATACTGTCTTCGGAATAGCCCCAAATGTCTCGAAGCATGTCTTCACGCATGACTACTTCGCCTCGATGAATCCAGAAGTATTTTAAAGTCTGATATTCGCGTGCAGTAAGATCCAGAGAGGTTCCGCCCTTGGTGGCGGTATACTTCTTGAAGTCGATATGAATGTCCAGGAAGTCGATTTCATCAGGACCATTTTCAGTTTCTGCAGCCTTGGGCAAATCAAGTCTTCTCAAGAAAGCCTTGACTCGTGCAAGAAGTTCCAGGATGGAGAATGGCTTGGTGACATAGTCGTCTGCACCAATTTCCAGACCTGCAACTTTACTGGCTTCTTCTGTTTTGGCGGTAAGCATAATGATAAAGGTTTCCGGATGCTTGTTACGGATGTAACGGCAAACTTCAAAACCGCTCTTCTTGGGAATCATCAGGTCAAGAAGAATCAGGTGGGGTTCGAACTCATCAACCTTTTGGATTGCTTCATCGCCATCGGCCGCTGTTTCCACGATGTAGTTTTCCAGTTCGAAGTTGTCTTGCAACCCCAAACGGATAATTTCTTCGTCTTCAACAATTAGAATTTTGTTCTGCATTCTACTCCGCCTTCTTAAAACGTACCGTAAATGTGGAACCCTTACCTAGCTTACTTACAAGGGAAATGGTTGCACGGTGTGTTTCAGCTACTCTCTTGACGATGGCGAGACCAAGGCCAGAACCCTTTGTGCTTCGGGTCATTTCGTCGCCAACTCGATAGAAATCATTAAATATATTTTTTTGTTCTGAAGTGTCAATTCCTACGCCGGAATCCGTAACGGAAAAGACAACCAGATTATCTTCGCTATAAGTTTTTACAGAAACTTCACCTGAATTTGTGTACTTAATAGCATTTTCAATCAAGTTCTGTGCAAGACTGTAAAGGGCTGTGTAATCGCCCATCACCAGACAGCAGGGCTCAAAGGTTGCCTGCATTTTTAAACCCTTTTCGGTTCCAATACTTTCCACTGCTTCGTAAACTTTCTGAGCGCAAATGGAAAAGTCAATCCTTTCCCATTTGAAAGCGTCGGAACCGTGTTCCATACGGGTGTAGTTCAGAATCGCTCCAATTAAGTTTTCGAGACGAGAGGCTTCTTTGCCGATGAGGGTGGAGTATTCCTGAATTTTTTCCACCTTCTGGACTCGACCTCTAGCCATCATTTCGGAGAACATCTTGATAGAAGTAAGCGGGGTCTTTAATTCGTGGGAAACGCTGGAAAGAAAGTTTGCCTTCATGGAAAGCAGCTTTCGTTCCTGGGTGATGAAACGGAACATAAAGACGGAACCGAAAATGACCGTGATGAGGGCGAATAGCATCAGCCCGTACATCAGGAACATCCTGTGACGGGTTTCTTTCTGAATGGCCTGGGTATCCTTTTCGTACAAGGTCATTTCCCAGCCCATAGGCTCATTTATGATAGTCTGGCTAACAACATTTGCACTATCCAGTTCCGTTCCCAGGACCTTCCTTTCGTCGCGATCGGTTATCACAAAGGGAATGTTCTTCCAACTTTTTGCAGCAAGTCTTACGCGGGTTCTTAAGCGGGATCTGTAAGCATCTTTATCCAGTTTTGCAAGAACTTGCTGATCGCCGGAGAGGAAGGGGTATGCCATTTTGAGAAGGATGATGTCGTTATTTTGACGGAAGAGAATTCCTTCTTTAGGAGACACGGCTTCTTCTAGAACATCCTGGAAGAACCCCTTGTTCTTGGAGAGGATGTCCATGTAGCCCAGCTGACGGTTGAAGTTTTCTCGCAGGTTCCAGAATGCCTCACGTTTTTCCTGAGAGAGATTTTCAAAGGATAGAATCTGGGTGAAGGCGGATTCAAAGAAAAATTTGGAAGAGGAAATGTCGTCAACGTCTTCGTTTTCCAGGAAGTCCTTCAGGATAGCGATACAGTAATCCTGGGCTTCCTGATGCTTTTTCTGTTCTACTAGGATGTCGAAATGCAGCAGGTTTACAGAACGAGTCAAGTCTGTGGTCAAGTAGCCTTGCTGATGGGGATTGTTCTCAAGAATTTCCAGCAGTTCCAGAGCTTCTGGGTATTTCTTGGTTCGGTAGTAGAAACGAATCAATCCGAGAAGACTTTGAATCTGGTCGTCTCGATTTTCAAAGAAAAAGGCGGCGGGACGGAAACTTCTGGAAAGCCTGTTCAGGTAGGCTCTCTGCAACCGAGGGTCTTCTCCGTTTTCCTGTTCTGCCTGGAATAAATCTTTTTCTATGGAGGTGGGAACTGCTGTTGCAAAGTTGGTCTGTTTGTGGAATCTCTTAGAGGAAATATCCGGATAAATTAGATTTCCCTTATTAAAAAGGAAAATGGCTTCAATTCCTTCTACGGATTTGAATTCGGTCTCGTGCCTGAAGTCCAGCATGTGCTGCGGCTGTTCGTAAAGGAATAGGGAGGCCGTCTTGATTTCCTGGAAGATTTTCCTTTCTTCACTGGCGATAGCGTCTTCGATTTCTTCCTGAAAAGAAATTCTGCTTTCGTCAAAGTCCTTTTGTGCAAGAAATTTTTCGTTCTGAATATTTCTAAAACTCAGAAACGAAAGAATTGCGGTGGGCAAGATAATGCCCCCCGCAAATAAGAGGATGAAAAGGAGATTGTTCCTGGAAACCTGCACGTTCAACCAGAAGGTTTACTTGGCGATGGTTGCGTTATGGGTTACAGAAACTCTATGACCGACTTCGATTCTACGATTGTTGGAGTAGATTTCGCGAATCAGGATGGCTGCTTCGTTCTCGTTTGCGCGAACTACCACGCCGCGGCCAAGGAGATGGGGCGGAATGCTGGGGTCAGAGTTGTCGATTTCCCACACAGCTACAGCATTGCCACTGTTATAGCCCTTTGCAGAACCCTTGTCAATCAGCACGTAAGAGTAGGCGCCGATAATTAGCATGGGGTCCAATGCGTAGGTAATGGCTGCCATGGAATCTACCTTGGCATTCTGTTCCTGTTCGTAACCGCTCACGTTGATAACGTTCAGAGGTTCCTTCAGTTTTGCCTTGGACTGGTTAATCTTGATTTCACGGAAGCTCTGGACCACTTGAGCTCTAGAGAGCGTGTCGCCAATGGCGGTAATCTTTGCTACACCGGAGAGACGGAGCAAGGCTTTCTTTTCGAAGTAGTTTCCCTTGTCGGTGGGAATGTTGATAGATTTTGCTTCGTAGATATCTACCAAGTCGCCTTTCTTTAGACCCTCCTTGGTCTTCTTGCCAATTCCCACTACGATTTCACTTTCGGGAATATGGATCAGAGGTTTCTTCTTTTCGCCGGAGCGGATGGAGAAGAAACGCTTGTCGTTGCGCAGGGAGTCAATGGTGTAAATCTCGGGTGCCAGAACCTGGTAGTAACCGTTAAAGATCTTAGGTGCTGGACGCTGCTTGTAGAAGTAGGAGTCTGCGTCCTGCTTCTTTGGTTTGTTTTTCTTGTCCTTGGAACGCAGGTCGCCCAGCATGGATTCAAATTCATTGTCTCTGCCGTCACCCTGGTCGCAGCCTACTGCTGTAATGCCCTTGGGCAGGTTGGAGTCGGCAACTGCGGCGTCGCAAGGATACTTCTTCTTGGAAGGATCTACTCTCAGAACATTTTCTTCACGGACGCTGTCGCCGAGATACAGGGAGTCGCCCGGATAAATCCAGTGAGGATCCTGGATGTGACGGTTGTTTTCCCAAAGGTCCGGCCAGGCAAAGGGGTCGTTGAGGAATTCGTCGCTCAAATCCCAAAGGGTATCGCCTTCCTTGATAATATAGGCGGAAGCTATCAGGGCGGTAAGGCCGAGGCAAATGGAAGCACTCTTCAAAAAATGCATAGTTAACCCTAAGTTGTTGACTGATATAGAGAAATTTAACCTTTTCTTTGCTTGAACGTCGGAATTTCCTGCCTGAAAATCGATTTCTGGGCTGTTTTTGCGCCAGAAACGCGTTCTTGTGGACGTTGGACGTTTCTAGAGCGAGATTTTGTGGCAGGATTTTGACCCAAAATGCCTGCACGGTCGGGAACAAGCAAGAATAGAACTTCGAACTTTCCTGAGCCAGGTTCCAGATACAAGGGAATGCTCTTGCGCAACATGTAGCCTTCGCTACGGAAACGCTTGATTTCCTTGCCTGCTACTTCCAGATTGCCTGTCTGGAGAAGAATTCTTTCCGGTCGGGCCATAGCGATTGCTGCTTCGACGCCGGCTGCTAGGGTTTCTTCTGCCGGAAGGTTCAGGTAGAAGGTCCAGCGACCTTCGTTTTCCGGTTTGTTAAAAAACTTGTTGAAAAATTCTGCTTCCACATGTCCACGATGGAACTTCATGTTTTCGCTAATGGAATTTCTGCCGTTCAGCCTGGAGGAAATCATGGCGAATTCCCTACAGTCCATGGAGTCCACTCTCTTGAAAAGACCGGAGAGGGCGGCACTTACGAAACTGGAACCAGAATAGAATTCAAAGAAACAGTCTTCAGGATTGGGGTGGATCGCTCCTTCAATGCGCTTGGGCAGTTGGAACCAGGCGTCCTTGATTCTGGGCGCCCAGTCCATGACGTGCATCTGGATGCCCGTGTCGCCAATAGGGAGGAATTCACTTCCGAATGCAGTCTTGGTCTCGATGTGCATATTTGCAATGCCTGCGGGATCGAATAGGCCGTCAGGTACGCATTGGACGTGGTGGCAACTGATGATCTCGGGGCAGTTTCTTTCCAGAAAGTCTACAAAAGTCTTGTAGCCATGAGCAGAATTACGTCCCTTCAGATTAATCTGCACTAACAAGGCGAAACGTCCATCACCGGCTGCACGGAACCAAATCTGGCGGAGAGCCTTCTTGAAAATATGAAGGTGTTCTTTTTTCAGCTGCTCCATGATATGGTTCACCACTTCCGGAGTCTTCATTTCGGCAGCGGGAGCTTCCACGGTAAATACTTCGTGCTCGCCTCGGAGCGTCTTGATGATACGCCAGTCTGCGTTTTCCGGATTTACGTCTGCCGTAAACCAGGCCTGAATCTTGCCGGGAATTTTCTCGGTTTCTGCCCAGGCAACAAGCTGTTGCTTGATGTCTTCAAATGTGGGAATGACCTTCTGGACTTTCTCTGCAGGAGCCTTTTCTCTTAGAGGCTCTCTCTGGGAGTCTCTTTGGAATCCTTTCTGGAAACCTCTTTGGGAATCGGCGACAGGACGTCTCGGAGCAAAATTCTTCTTAGGCTTATACATAATACTTAGTTTGTTTTGAAATTAAACGTAGAACCTGGGGTAAATCCAGGAACACTCGCGGGCCAGCATCTTGGGGAATTCACGGAAGTTTCCGTTGATCTGGTACATATTCAAGCTGCCTTCCACGGGCTGTAACTTCATAACGGAGTCCGCACGGGCTTCCAGATAGGGGTATTCATCCAAGTTGCAGCTGGAAACCACTGCACATCCTGTGAGGGCGATGATGGTATCGATCATCTGCATCAAGATTTGGTGGGGAGCGCCGTTCAGTCGAGTGGACTTGGGGTTGTGAAGTACTGCAGAAATGGGGTCAATGACCACCACCTTGTAGTCATGGTTCTCAAGTTTCTTGGCACCCTGGATACGCTTTGCAATGAGCTGTGCTGTCTCGATGGGGGAGAGGGCTGTGCCGCGTAAGTTCAGGAAACCGAATTTTGGAGTACTTGCGGTAAGGTCGCGCTTTGCGCCCAGCAAGTGCAGTCTGTTCAGGAATACGGACTTTGTCAGTTCAAAGTTTACGAAAAGTACGTCGTTAGAAGTGGTGGTGTTGCCGAACCAGTCTTCACCATAGCAAATGGAAAGACCCAGGTCCATCAAGGCAAGGGACTTACCGCTCTTGGGAGGTGCTGTGAAGAGGAAAAATTCACCGGCGCGGAGCATGTTTTCCACGATGGTCTGGTCTTTCTTGGGCGCTTCCTCGCTATCGCTAGCAAGTTCAATGAGGGGCTTGCCATCCAGGGAGTATTCTACCCATTCCTGCCATTCCTTGAAATTCTTGGCACCCTGTTCCAGACCGATGAGGTACTGCTGCTTACCTCCACGGAGAACGCCCGGCATACGGACCATCATGTGGGGGTTGCGGTTGGACGGATCCACCTTGAAACCCTGGGAATCCAAAGTCTTAAAGAGGAAGTCTACGCGTTCATTATATTCTTCTTCGTCGTTGGCGAGAATTTTGATCCAGGCCTGCACGGAGTTCGCGCCTGTATTCACCAAAGCGGCGCAGGGAAGGTTCAATGCCTTGTAGTATGCAAGCTGCTTGGCCAGGGACATCTTGGGATTGTCCACCACGACGTAACGGTAGTGCCAGCTTTCGTCGGAAGCATCCTGTCCGCCCTTGATGGCGTTGATGCAGAGCAATGCACCTTCAGGACTGTCCAGTCCCTTCATGATTTTCTTGATAGAATCGTCCTGACCGACGATGTTTTCTACCAATTCTTCTGTGCTGTTGGGGGTGTTGGAAATCTTGAATTCGATGGTTTCATCGGGTTCAAAAGTTGCTTCCAAAAGCTTTGCAAGGTCCTTACGCCAGTCTGCTGCAGGCCAAGGAATGGAAAGTGCTTCCGGATCAATCTTGAAGTTCTGCAAAAGTTCCAGGGACTGAGTATCCAGACCCAGGGCCAACATCTGCTCCATGGAAATCATCCCGGCAGAGAGCGGGGAGATAATTGGCATTGCTACCGTCTGGGGGCCTTCTGCAGGTGCTGCGGCCTGGGCCGGTTGGGCGGCTGGTGCGGGGACTTCTTCTCGACGTTCGGTGGTTCTCTTTTCTGCAGAGAATGCACGGCGAAGAGTCTGTTCGACTTCGTCTCCGTCCATACCGTCATCCCGGGCCTTTCCGCCGAGCTGGAAACTGGCGTCCATAAAGGTCCAGCCTTCTTCCATAGCGGCAACACCGGCCTTGTACAGTTCGGCCTTTAATTCGTTTCCGCTAAATTTACCTTTCAAAAACAGGTTAATAGTTTTTCTTGCGCTTTCCATAGGTCAGCCTCATTTTATATCTATCCAAAGATAATGTAGTTTATTATTTTGTGGCTGTATAATAAAATGAGGTTGTTTTATGGCTCTTTATGGTAGTATTCTTGACACCATCGGTAATACCCCTCTCGTTCGTATCAACAAATTGAACAAGGGTGATGCAGAAGTTTACGTAAAGCTTGAAATGTTCAATCCGCTGGGAAGTGCAAAGGACCGTGTGGCTCTTGAGATGATTGAATCCGCTGAAAAGGAAGGCAAGTTAAAACCGGGTGCATTGATTATTGAACCTACCAGCGGAAATACTGGTGTAGGACTAGCTTATGTGGGTGCCGTCAAGGGTTATAAGGTGGTGCTCACCATGCCCGATTCCATGAGCATGGAACGTCGTATGTTGCTTAAGTCCCTGGGTGCAGAAGTTGTGCTTACCGAAGGCGCCAAGGGCATGGCTGGCTGCATTGAAAAGGCCAATGAAATCGCCGCTGCAAATCCGGGCAGTTTCATTCCCCAACAGTTTGAAAATCCGGCAAATCCGGTCGCTCACTACAAGACCACTGGCCCCGAAATCTGGCGCGATACGGAAGGTAATGTTGATGTTTTTATCGCTACTGCAGGTACGGGCGGAACCGTTAGCGGCACTGCAAAATACTTGAAGGAAAAGAATCCTAATTTGTATGTAATCGCCATTGAGCCGGATGATTCTCCCATGATTTCCAAGGGTGTTGCCGGACCTCATAAAATTCAGGGTATCGGTGCAAATTTCATTCCCAAGATCTATGACCCCAAGGTGGTAGATGAAGTCTACCTGACCAGCACCGAAAAGGCGGGCTCTGCCGCTCGTGCTGCCGCCGCTGAAGAAGGTATTTTCGTAGGTATTTCCTCCGGTGCCGCACTGGAATGCGCTCTCACTGTGGCAAAGCGCCCCGAATTTAAGGGAAAACGCATTGTGGCACTCCTTCCGGATACCGGCGAACGCTACCTCAGCACCTGGTTGTGGAACAATGAAAAGTGATTAGTGGTTAGTGGCTAGTGGTTAGTGTTTTCAGGAATATTCTTTCGGGCTATTTAAAGACGAAACCTCCTCGAAATTGCAAGCACTTGCATCCTTCTGCCCTAGCCCCTAGAACCTAGACCCTAGCCCCTAAATTAGTGATTAGTGGCTAGTGGTTAGAGTTTTCGGGAATATTCCGCAGGGAAATTTAAAGATGTAACCACCTGAAATTGCAGGCTCTTACATCCCGCAGCCCTAGCCTCTAATGAACCTCTAGGAGCGAAGCTCCGACCTCATACCTCAAGCGAAGCGTACCTCAAACTCCTAGCTCCTAGATTCCTGTCCCTAGCCTCAAAACTAGTGAAAGACGATTGATGATTTGGTGTTGTCATTGGGATGAACCTTTGATTTTCACTGACGAACCGAATTAAATTCAACAATTTATATATTATCTTTATACAAAGTAGAACACAACATCGTCTTTTTTTTATGCGAAAACTTGTACCGCTATTTTTCTTGATATGCACCTGTGCGTTAAACATCATGGCGCAGGAAACCTCCGCAGACGTTGCCGAGCAGCCTTCAGCGGACACCATCCGCATCGAAAAGACCATACGCGATACGGTTGTCATCAACATTAAGCCAAAGGCTGATACTATTTACGTCACCGAAGATTCCCTCAAAATACTCCAGTGGAAAGCTCGGCGGGATTCTTCCAATAAGGCTACATCAGACACATCATTTAGCTTAAGTAGCGTCTATCTTGGCCTCAATTTTTTTTCATCTGGCAGCAACAATCATCAAGTATCCCGCCTACGAAATCAGCATTGAAAAAACTCTAGATAAACGCCAATCCTTAAGGCTACTCCACAGTCTCATTTACATCAACGACGAAGATTTTTCAAATAAATATGGAGACCACTTCGAAGGAGACATTTTCCAGTGGACGGCAGGAGCGGCTTACCGTCACTACAGGAAAAGCTCCATCCTAAGCGGATACATTGAATTCGGACTGCAATATGTCAGCAGAATCGGTGACTACACGGCGCTGGATTATGTTTATGAATGGAATGCCGACGCAAGAGATTATGTAAAAAAGGATATGTCCAAGGATATCCACCAAAAAGCTCAGGGTTATCAATGGTTCGTTAACCTAGGAATGGAAAACCGCAAGCGTGCCTTCGAGCATCTGTTTACAGACGTTTCTTTTGGTATCGGCTACAACGCTCTTAGCAACTGGGAAAAAGGCGTTCTTTATGAGTTCGGCACCATCATCAGCGATGATTTGCAGTTCAACTTGAATGTCGTCATTGGATGGGGACTGTAAAATGAAACACTTGATTTTTTTCTCGCTGTTGCTTTGTGCAGGAATAATTTCCGTCTCTCACGCCTCGGATACCTTATATGTAGAAACGCATGTTACCGACACACTGTACGTCATCGACGAGCCGGACGCAGTCTACATGGCCGTTTCCAAAGAAGCTCCAATGAAAATTCCATTGGACTCTAGCACAAGCGATTCCCTGGGTAATACAACAAACAGTCGTGGAGTCAAGGAACCTGGGCGAGCTATCCACGTCAACTACATGTCCGGGATGTCTATTATCGGTATTTTCTTCAAGATACTTCCCATCGACCTGACCTATGAAATAGAGACAAAATACAGGTCATCTATCTTACTCAGCATCAGCAGCTATATGGAATTTGGAGACATCGACTTTATAAATCCCAAAGAATGGGATGGTTTCAGGACGATTACCAATTTCGGCATAGGGTACCGCCAATACATTGTTACTGGCAAAACAACTCTAGAAAATGAGGAATCAAAAAAACATAAACTCATCAACAATCCCTACGGTTCCATTTCCCTATTCCTTCAGGGCGAAATTTTCCCTGGACTCATGTACAGGCATGAAGTCAAGCTGGACGATGATGGACACAAGAAAGGTGATTACCATAGAGACAACGCCTTCGGCACAAGTTTTGTACTTACACCAGGATTATCCTACACTATAGGGCACTCCGTATGGACTTTGGGTTGGAGAATCGGTTACCAATATTGGTCTCACAACTTCAGTAACTTTGGCTTGATTGGAAAAGACGAAGGTATTGCCTTTCAGCCAGGTGTTGCAAATGGCGGAGTCTATCAAGGGTTTATTTTTTCCATAGGCTTCTAGATGAAAGTTCTTATCCTTCTTTTAGTTTTTTGTGCAAGCGTTTTTGCGACTTCGGATACGGTCTTTGTGGATAACCACAAGGTTGCCATTGTAGCACCGACATCTCCCGATACTGGAGGTAAGACGGTCTTTGGTCACGAAATCTCTGCACACATTAACGGAGACTATGGGTACTACTTCACGTATGAACTGCACATCAACAACTTTGGTGTGGCCGCTAGATTTGGCTACTCAGCTCTTACATCTAATGGTTGGACAAGTTCCCTTAGCTACTACACCCAAAAAATCAATGAAAAAGGCGAAGTCAAGGAGATGAACTTGGCGCTGATAGGACGCTACCACCCGGGTTGGCTCACGCGGACGATGGAAGTGGGAGACTTTCTATTTGCTGTTCAAGGAGGCCTTACCGGCCTAAGGCACGAAATTGACATTGTGGAAGACGCCAAGGGCAATCCCATAAAGGATACCCAGTATGGCCTACAAATTTTCATCGGGGCCGATGCGCGATGGATTTGGAAGCATTTTTACTTAGGTGCTGAACTAAACATAGGGAGACATATAGTCAATCCCTCCTGGAAAGACCAAATGAGCTGGAATGATCGGGCTTCCGTCACCAAACGCATCATCAGCAATGGATTTTTTGAAACCGTTGTCAGTATCGGCATTCCTTTTTAAGGGTAATCTTTTCTATAATTCCTAGTGAAAATATTATGGCAAAACCTAAAAGGTTAAACTATGGACATTCCTGAATCTTCCAATTTTATTCAAGACATTATCGTCAACGACTTGCAGACTGGCAAGCGCAACAAGGTTCTTACCCGTTTCCCGCCGGAACCTAACGGCTACATTCACATCGGCCATGCCAAGTCCATTTGCCTGAACTTCGGTACCGCCCAGAAGTTTGGTGGTTTTACCAACCTCCGCTTCGATGACACCAACCCCACCAAGGAAGACGTGGAGTATGTGGATTCCATCCGCGAAGACGTGAAGTGGCTGGGCTTCCAGTGGAAGGAAGAATTCTTTGCTTCCGACTATTACGATCAGATTTATGCCTTCGCCGAAAAGATGATCGAAATGGGCAAGGCCTACGTTGAAGACCTGACCCGCGACGAAATGCAGGAATACCGCGGCAACGACGCCGGTAAGCCTTCCAAGCCGTCTCCGTACCGCGACCGTAGCGTTGAAGAAAACATGAAGCTGTTCCGCGAAATGCGTGACGGCAAGTACGCCGATGGCGAAAAGTGCCTCCGTGCAAAGGTGGACCTCTCTAGCCCCAACATGAACATGCGCGACCCGGTGATCTACCGTACCAAGCACTGCTCTCATCACCGCACTGGCGACAAGTGGTGCATCTATCCTATGTACGACTTCGCTCACCCCATCAGCGACTGGATCGAAGGCATTACCCACTCCATCTGTACTCTTGAATTTGAAGCCCATCGTCCGCTGTACGATTGGTTCCTCATTGAACTTGGCTTGGAGAACCGCCCCCAGCAGATTGAATTCTCTCGCCTGAACCTGACCTACACCATGATGAGTAAGCGTAAGCTTCTCGAACTGGTGGAAACCAAGGCTGTTCTTGGCTGGAACGACCCCCGTATGCCCACGGTATGCGGCTTCCGTCGTCGTGGCTTTACTCCCAGCTCCATTCGCGAATTCTGCAGCCGTATCGGCGTGTCCAAGGCGGAATCCATGGTGGACGTAAACCTGCTCTACTTCTGCATCCGTGAAGAATTGAACCAGAGCGCCAAGCGCGTCATGGCTGTGATCGACCCGGTGAAGGTTGTCATCGACAACTGGGAAGACGGCAAGGTGGAAATGGTTGAAGTGGAAAACAACCCCAACGATCCGAACGCCGGAACCCGCATGGTGCCGTTCGGCAAGGAACTCTACATCGAAGCAGACGACTTCATGGAAGAACCTCCCAAGAAGTACTTCCGCTTGAAGCCGGAAGGGGAAGTTCGCCTGAAGGGCGCCTACTTCGTCACCTGCAAGAGTGTCGAAAAGGACGCAAACGGCAAGGTCACCGTCATCCACTGCGAATACGATCCCGCTTCCAAGGGTGGCGAATCTCCGGACGGTCGCAAGGTCAAGGGCACCATCCACTGGGTAAGTGCCGCTCACGCTGTGGACGCTGAAGTCCGCCTCATCGACAACCTCTTCACTCTGGAAGATCCGTCCAATGTTCCCGAAGGCGAAGATTGGCACAGCTACCTGAATCCGGAATCCATGGTTATCAAGCAGGCTAAGGTGGAACCCGCCCTCGCTGATGCCAAGATGGAAGACCGCTTCCAGTTCCTGCGTCTCGGTTACTTCTGCCTGGATTCCGACGATTCCAAGCCGGGCCACCTGGTGTTCAACCGCACTGTGGGCCTGAAGGACTCCTTCAATAAGTAAGAATTACTGGTCGTGAAACCAAATGTAAAAGTCCCTTGGATTGCTCCAAGGGACTTTTTGGGTTTTAGGAGATGATGTGCTTTTATCGGCTAAGCATCTTGCCGTTAAGGGTTGCGATCCAGTGCGAATTCCTTGCTTTTGCAGGAATTTTCATGGATGTTTGTCCCTCTTTAATCTTTGTCTTGAATAAGACGGAACCCTTTAAGTCAATGATGGCGAAGGTTCCTCCAATGTCTGTTTGGATCTCAAGACGAGACCCATTTACAGTAAAGTAATTGGTGGGGGAGAGCCTGGTATAGTCAATTCTTTGAGCTACGGGAGGAGTCTCTACGGAGTCCTTCTTATCTTCAATAACAGGAATGTGGATTACGGGTTCAGTAACAATAGGATCGGCGGGTTCCTTGAATCCAAGCTGCTCATCCATCCAGACCATGCGTTCTTTCATCTTTTTACGGAGATGTTCTACTTCGCCGTCCCAGGTGTCTGCATTATAGCCGCCCATGGCCATTCCGAAACCGCCACCAGACTGGTTGCAGTATTTCATGGGCTGCGGGTCTGCGTCGTTCTGACCACTCGCTTTACCTAGATTAGGCCAACGTTCAAAATTTCTATTCGCAGCATTCTTCAGATAAATTTTCATGGAATCCAGATAGGCATCCACTGTTTTGGTATGCCAGACTCCACTACGTAATTCTGCCCAACGTTTCTTTAGTTCGCTTTGATAGTTGCTGTCCTTCCACATGCTGGTGAGCCAACGGGGAGCCTTTAAGGAACTTCCCCCAAAGCCGCCCCACATACCGCCACCGCCGTTCCCGTCGGCGATTAGCTTGCTGCTATTTTCGATTTGCCATCCTGTGGTTCCGGAACTTCCAAAACCACCAGCTCCGCCCATACCACCAAATCCGCCGAAGCCTCCGCCCCAACCGCCATTGTTGTTGTTTTGACCTTCTGGAGAGGATCCATTGCTCATGGCTAAGTTAAAATCCCATGGAGGGCCTAACGTAACTTTTCCGCCCTTGCTGTCCTTGGGTTTATGCAAGAAGAAACTGCACCAGTAGGAATCTGCATTGTTGGTCACTTCCTGATGGAGAACATAGTCTACGGCAGAACTCACGTCTACGTAGTTTTCGTAGCCGTTTCCATTCTTGCCGTTCTTGAACAATCCTTCAAGATCGTTCAGGTAATTTTTCAGGTAGTCTTCCTGCTCCTTCTTGATATTTTCTTTTTTGGGATAATGGAGAATGACATTTAGGCCATCGGATGTGCCAAAGCCTTCGTTGTTAACGCTGCCGGAACCAGCCCCGCCTGTGTTTGTGCCGGTCTTGTCAAAGGCCCAGATGTAACCGCCGGTTACGTCGTCTCCGCTGATGTCTTCTTCTTTCAGCTTGGATACGTTTACGCGATATTTGCCGCGCTTGATTTTCTCGATAAGCACGTACACACCGCGGTAAACCCCATTGATGTACAAGTCGAAGTGCATAGTGCGGGGACTGTAGCGGCCAGCCTGCCTAAAGAGCCAGTGGGCTAGGGAATTTCGCATCATGGACTTGTCTACGTATGGTCCGTGAAAGACCCAGTCATCTGCAGGGGGGAGCCCTAACATGCTTACATCGATTCCTTCTCCCAATGAGTCCCGGACTTCCACGCTATAGCCTGGTTTGGGGAAAAGTGCTGAGGATTGCCCTCTAACCTTGATGCCAATATCATAGGAAGTCCCTTTGGCGCTGTCGGCTACGGAATTTGTAGCGGCGTCTAGCACTCTCATTGTAGCAGGGATTTTTTCAGTAACTTTGTTGTCTAGGCACTTGGCTTTGGTATCGACAAAGATAATCGGCAGATCGTATGTCTGCGCTAAAGCATTTGCTGCGGAAAAAGCAACAACGCCACCCATAAATAGAATCTTGGAATACGAACCCATGATTCCTCCATCTAAAACACTCCATATTGTAATTTAAACAGGTTTTGGGAGAAAATTGTGTTAAATCGTGTTTACGTGTTGTTGCTGTTTACAACAAAAAAGCCGTTTTTTGCAACAGAATGGAATGGTCGCGAATCAAAGAATTGAGTACATTAACTAAAATAGGAGGCCGCATGATGAAAGATTTGTTTAAAAGTGCTTGGTCAAGGTTTTTGGGAATTCTGCTGGTTTGCATGGCGGCTTTGCCGTCTTCTGCAAATGCCGCACACAATTTTACTCCTAGCGAATTGGATACGCTGGTTGCAACCATTGCGCTGTATCCAGATCCGCTATTGGTACATGTGCTGACAGCTTCTACGTATGGGGAACAGATACCTGCTGCAAATCAATGGGCTCAGGCTCATAAGGATTTAAAGGGCGAAGAACTTGCTACTGCAATGGAAAATGCGAATCTATCTTACGATCCCAGCGTGCAGGCTTTGATTCCGTTCCCCACCGTTCTTGGAACTATGGCGAAATATCGTACCTGGTCTGATCAGCTTGGAGATGCGGTTTCCGTCCAGAAGGAAGATGTGATGGATGCTGTTCAGCGTTTGCGTTCTCGTGCTTACGATCATGGCCAATTGAAATCGGATGATCAGGTTCGCGTGGAAAAGAATGAAACCATCGTTATTGAACCTACCCGTACGGAATATGTCTATGTTCCCGTTTATAATCCTAACGTGGTGTTCTATGTTCATGCAGGGGGGGATCCTGCCGTTCGGTACCACCATCATGCCTGGCTTGGATCCTGGTTTGGCGAATGGGGCTGGGGCTCTTGCTGGTTTGAATGGGATTCTCATTTTATCTACGTGAGAGACTATCGTTGGTATCATCACAGACCTATTCCTCATCATCCTCGTCGATATAGTCCTCCTCCTCGACATCGTCGTCTGGAACCTGTTCGTTCCTCTACAAGGCCCCGTGAAAACCGCTTTGATGATAGACGGCCGGAAAATCATCGCTTGGATGATCGTAGAACCGAAGATCGCTGGACGGATCGTCGTGTAGATGAACACCGATTTGAAGATCGTCGGAGTGACAATCGTAACGAAAAACAAGGCCGCACCTTTAGCAGAAACGGCTCCTGGGAAGATCATCGTCAGGATGACAACCCGCCCCCTTCTTCCAACAAGAATACTTCTTCATCTTCTCCTCTTGTCAAGAAGCATTCTGCAAGTGGCGGCAACGGTGGTTTTACCCGCATTAAACGCTAAACATTAACAACGTAAATGGAAAAGAAATGCTCTGTACGGAAATTTTAGGCACTACCCATCACGGTACTTATAAGAAAGTGATTGATGTCCTCTTTGAAAACAAGGAATTGGGTGATAAAAATTTCATGAGGATCGCTCGTGATGGCGTAGAACTGGATATCCGTCTGGACTGCGAATTGCAGGACGGAGACATTCTTGCCGAGAATGAATTTTATGTCTACGCTGTAAAGGCTGTGGAAAAATTTCCGGAAAAGAAGAAGAGTTCCTTCTAGACTCTAGACGTCTAACTTATCCACTTCGTTAATGATACGGGTGACTGCATTGATGTAGTCATCCACTTTTTGTACGAACTGATCTGCATTCTTGCTACGTTCAGGAATGCTGATGCCGGGAAAACTTCTGAAAATGGCGTCGTGACTTGCCGGATAATTTCTGAATTTCAGGTAGAATACACCATACATAATGGGAAGGATGGTGTTCGTTGCCTGCATGAAGAAACCGTCTGAATTTCGGTTTTCCTTCAGGTGGATGTAGGCCTGACGCAGGTGAATCATGAGACCGCGAAGTTCGCGCTCGCATTCCAGACGGAGGCAGGAAAGATTTGGGGTGTAATCCTTTAGGGGATCGCTACCGGCAATGGCCTGGTTTCTGTTTGCCAGATGGAGAAATTCCAGCGGGAATACATCTTCGGAGGCACTGATTTCGTCCTGAGTGAAGAAGTAAAGGAATTCAATGTTTTCCTTTTGTGCCTTGGGCAGCAGCTCCTGCAGCTTTTTTAGACTATTGACAGAGTTGTCCTTTAGAATAAAACTGATGGTCCAGGGACTGCTAATCGCATCGTGGCCTTCCATAAGGCAGTCCCCATGGACAAATGCAGACACCAGGTTATCGCCCAGGGATTTTTGCAAAATACCGGGCCAATCAGAGTTTTGGATTTCTTGAACACTAAGTAGTTTTCTCATAACTGTATCCGTTGCAAAAAAGCTTTACCATTTTTTATTGCCGAAACCGCCACCAAAGCTGCTGCCGCTTCCAAAATTACTGCCGCCGAAGCCGCCACCAAAGCTGCCGCCTAATCCGGAACTGCGTACGCCGCCGAAGTTTCCTCCAAAGCCTCCCAGATTTGTGAGAGGAGCTTCTTCTTTGTCTGCCTTGGGCTTACGGCGGATAAGACCGTTGACGAGAGTGCCTAACCATCCTTTCTTTCTTCCGCTAGCTTTAAGCCCGATAATCATGAAGAGTACAAAAAGGAAGAAGAGGATCATGCTTGCGGCGTTGCCTTCGTCTTTCTTGAATTTACTTTCATCTATTCCTAAGCTGATGTTTTTTTCTTTTGCGACCGTCTTAGAAATTTGATAGGCGAATTCCAGAATTCCTTCGTTGTAGTTTTGCGTTCTGAAGGACTTGACAATCGTCTTATGCTGGATTTTTTCAACCTTAATGACCGGCAGATAATCTTCTGCCTTGTAGCCGATTTCAATAGATTTCTTTTTCTGCTTGAAAGCGACGAAAATAAGGACACCTTCATCGGACTTGCCGCCGATATTCCATTTTTCTGCAAGTTTGGCTGCGTATTCTCGATAGGGAACATCTCCAATATCATTGACGATGACGCAGGCTAAGGCAACCCCGGCCTTGCTATAGAGCGTATCGGATAATTCATCAAAACGCTGGATTTCCTGGGCGGTCAGGAATTTATTTTCGTCATAGACGTAGCTGTGGGATGGCTTTGAAGGGATATCCTCTAAGGAAAGGTTCCCATGGGCGAACATCACGAGTGCGAACAAGGCTATAAGAAGTTTCTTCATTAACGATCCTTATTTGCAGGAAGATCCAATTTGTTTTTTGATGTCTGCAAAGTCAATCTTGTTAATTGCCTTTACCAATGCGTCCGTTTCATTTTTGCCTGCTCCCTTGGTAGAGTGGCTAAACAAGATGTTGTTTCCTTTAAGGATGATGTCTATGTTGTATGAAGTCAATGCTCCCAAGGTGTTTTTTACTTGGGTGGATGTTTCCACGAAAATCATTGGGGCCTTTTCATCGGTACTGTTGAAAATGGATGCTTTGGAAAGACCATTTTCAATTGCGTTACAAATGTTGGCTATGCCATTGCACTTTAATTGAACATTGCATTTGACTTGGGAAACGGTATAGCTTACTTCTATGCTATTTTGAATTCCTGCATCTCGTAGAATTGCTTGGGGCAGATTTGCTTCCACGTAAACGACGTAGGGGCCGTTACTGAAATTTACGTTACGAAGATTGAATGTCGTAGATCCCTTGTCCTGAGTTCTTCTTTCGGAGAGCGTCTGACGTCCCTGTTTTGCTACAAGAGGGAAATTGGGGAGGGGACCGAATTCATCGTATACGGTCACTTCCCAGGCGGGCATTTCCGGCTTGCTTAATACAAACTGTTCGGTAGGTCCTTCCATCTTGATTTTGGTAAGACGGTCTACAATCAAGGTTTCGATACCCGCCAAATTTTGACGCAGTCGGTGACTCTCGTTAACGGGATAAACCTGTCCTAGCTGATCCAGAATTTTCTGATATTGAAGAATCATGGGCTGACCCTTCTCTATGGCTTTAATTGCGTTAGAATAGTTTCTGGCGTTCAGTGCGTTTTTAGCCTCTTCTTCTAGGGCGGTAATGTCTTGTTGGATTGTCTTTAACTTTAGCTGCAAATCTGCTGTAAAAATGTCCAGATCAAGTTTTGCGGTTGCCTTAAAACCGTCTGTGGTCTTGACCGCGGTGACTTCAACACCCTTGATTTTTATGTCGCTATGGACCTTGTTCTGGGCTTTGTAAGTCTGTTTGAAGCTACTCTTGCCGTTTACCTCGGTCTCGCTTTTGTTCATGACCTGGTTCGCTTCGATCTGGGCGGATATTTGCTTCGCGACGCCTGCAACGGCGGCGTTGTTCGCTTCTTCCTGAGAAACGTTAGAGGTTGCGGTATACGTAACGATGCGTCCTGCAAATGCAGGAACGGTCATCAATGCGCATATAGCCAACAATCTAAGGTTCATATCTATTTAACGTCCATAATGATCAGTTTCTTGGTGATGCTGATCTTTTTAGTTTCCGCTAGACTCTTCAGTAATTTACGAATTTCGCTGTAGACAGATTGTGCGTCATCCACCTTTTCTGGATCAGCATAGGCAACGAGATCGATGGTCTGGGCGGTCATTGTGTTCACCTTGACCTTGTTGAAGGATGCCTTCAGGTTATTTACTACGTTTTCCTGCAAGTCTTCCAGCTGGGAGTCGCTGTAGTCGCCCTTGATATTCATGATGATCTTATATTGGACGCCTTTTTTCATGTCGTCCAGCCAGTAGGAAACGAGCTTGGTTTCCAGCCCGCTCATGGCCTTGCTTGCTGCGGTCTTCAAATTGGCTTTCATGTCGAGGGGTGAGGTGCGTCCATGGCTATTTACGGAGCTGCTGTGAGAACCCAGCTGCCTTGCGGTAGAAGATTCATAGGCGCTCAATTCCACAAAGACCTGCCCGTCGCTATTCAGGAATCCCGAAAACTTGATGTAGATATCGGCGTCAAGGGATAGGCTTGCCAGGTAGCTCTGATCGTCCTCTGTGCCAATAATGTCGTTCTGCATCTGAATGAGGTTGTTTAGTTCGGCACTGCCTTCCAGGGACTTGACTTCATAACCTTTCTTGGTGAGGTAGTCCATGACTCCTTCCATGGTTGCTCTAGCCTCTGGATTGGATGCAACCACTTCCTGTACGGAAAAACTCTTGCCGCTAGGAGCCGGCATCACCATGATTACTGGCTTCACCATATTTTCAGAGGAAGTCAGGTTCTTGGCGTCCGTTCCTTTGAAAACGGATTTGTTCTTGGTCACATTTTTTTGTGCCCCATATTCCAATTCGTTATATGCGGCATTCGCCTTTTGGCGGGTTTCCTTATTGGATTCCTTTTGCGTGTTTGCGGTGCCAGAGCAGGCCACACCCACTACCATCAAGGTACTGCAGAGAAGGAGTTTTAATCTTTTCATACAAATAAAAAATATGTAAACACTATAGGGCAGTCAAGTAGAAGTGAAAAAATAAAAGGCGAAATGAGTTTTTTTTCGGATCAGTGATACTTTGTGAAAAAAGGCTGTATATTTAAAAAAGAATTTACAATTGGGTGCGAGGTACAATTATGTACGAAAAGTGGATTTGGTTACCTGATTGGGCGTCCGACTTGAGTCTTTGGGAAGACGACCTAATGGAAGTGAGCTCTGGTGCGGAGCACACTTTTGTTGGCTATGAAGACATGATTGCGCACTTGTCTAGTCTTTATGAATTGGATGGGATGAAGGACGCTACTCATGTGGTAGGCTGGGGATTTGGTGCCATGGCCCTTCTGAAAAATTCGGAGAAGCGTCCTAAGGATCAGAACTGGCTTTTGCTTTCACCTTTCGCTAATTTCTGCTCTGAAGAAAATAACTGGAATCAGCAGAATTTAATGTTTATTGCTACCCAGACAAAATCTTCCGTAGATCCATTCCTGAATGCTTTTATGGAACTATTTGAAGACGAGTTTGGAGACTGGGTCGAGGAATGGCGTGGGGCCGCAAAGAAAATGTCTCCCGTTGCATTAGGAGAGGGTCTTGCATTCCTTGCGCAAAATCAGATAGATTCTGAAATTCCTTTTGATGGGTCTGGGGAAACAAAGGTCCTTTACGGAAGAATGGATCAGGCGATAAAACCGTCCATGACCAGTTGCTTAAAGGACTATCTGCCTTATGCTCAATTTAAGGAAAGACCAAAGGCCGGGCATTGGCCGCCTATGCTTCTGTTCTAGAAGTCTTGAAATTCTTGAAGAAGAACCCGAGACTTGCAAGTAGGTAAATTAGGAAGAACCAAAGCAAAGCGGTTTCTACAGCATCGCCTATGTGACTATAAAGAGTGTCCCTTGTCTTGAGGGGCATTTTTCTTTGTATGACAGCATCTACGAAAATATCCGTATTCTGATTGTAGTGTCCGTACTGGTCGATGAACAGGGATACCCCGGAATTTGCAAGACGGGCAACAGGCATTCCGTTTTCGATTGCGCGGTAGCGAATCAAATTCATGTGCTGGTAGGGGGCGGTGCTCCTGCCGAACCATCCGTCATTGGTAATGTTCACCATCAGGCGCGAACCTTCACGGATCGCTTCACGAATGAGATCCCCAAAGATGGCGTCGTAACAAATGTAAGGCGTCCACTTGAAAGGTCCGTAAACGGGAGTTTCCTTGCCGGTAACGAAATCTCCTTCACCTAAGTCCACGTAGTTCAAAATGGGGAAGATATCATCAAAGGGGATGCGTTCGCTGAAGGGCACCAGATGCTTCTTGATGTAACGCTTGGGGAAGGAAATGTCGTTGGGCGTAAAGAGGAATGCGGAATTGTAAATGTCGTATGTACGGATGGAACCGGGGTCGTTGCGTTTGTAGTCCAATGTACCTGTAAGGATGCTGCCTTGCATTTCGTCGGCTAGACGATGCAATCTGCGGATGACTTTCGGCTGTCGGCGGATGTAGTCGGGAATGGCTGTTTCTGCAAGAACGATCAAGTCTGTTCCTGGCGGAACACTGTCCTTCACCATACCTAAGGTTTTGTTGACGATGTTGTCGAAGCGTTCCTTGCTCCACTTGGCGCCTTGTGCGATGCTGGGCTGGACCAGGGCGATGGAGGGATTTTCCTTGTTTTCCGCCCCGTAGAAGGGGGCTGCCTCTGGCTTGGAAAGCACATAGGTTCCCTGCAGGAAAAGTGCCAGGAGAAGAATGACTGGTACACTCAGGAGGGGAACGGTTTTCTTCAGTTCCTGCCTGTTTTTCAGATTTCCTGCCAGACGTTCAAATGCACCTGCTACAACCTGGTTGGATGCAACTACCAGGACTGTGTATCCGAAAATGCCTATCCAGGGGAGCATCTGGAGAAATTCGACATGATTCCCGAATACGTAGCCTAGGTGGCTCCAGGGAAAGCTGAAGTCCCCGCGGGTTCGGGTCATTTCGATGCCGGCATAGAATACAGGATAAATCCAGAGAAGAACACGGTGACCCTTGATACGGACGTTCTTTACGATAGTATAGATAAAAGCGGCTAGAACGTTGTAGGCACTGAAATAGGCGATGAGCAGGAAGAGGCCGAACAGGATCAGTCCCGATGGTGCTGTTTCTACATTCATTACGTTGTAGATCCAGTAGTAATTGATGGTGTTGTACAGGACTGCTGACCAGAAGGTGGCAAAAAGTGCCTGTTGACGACCGAAGCGGTTCAGGACGATGAACCAGGGAACCAGCAAAAGGAGTGCTGCGGGGCCCAAGGGCATGGGCGGAAATGCAAAGGCGTAAAGACCCCAGGCGAAGACGCTTAGTATTAGGGCTGTGCGGGAGTCCCTTTCCTTAACCCGACGGACGTTCCAGCAGATGAACTTGAATATCCAGAAAAGTCCTGCAGGGAGGAATGTGGTTGCAATATGAATAAGGCCTGCGTGGCCTGCGCCATTGTGATTGAAGGAGTTGTAATCTATGGCGAGGAATATGAAGGATAGCGAACTGTAGGTGTAGATCCAGCGGGTAAATGCCTTTCGGATTTTTTTGAAAGGAAGAAATACAAGAGCTAATGCCAGTGGAACGCACTGGGGAGGGAAGGTGTAAAGACCTGGTTCGTCGGGGCGTAAAGCGATAATGACGATTTCTGCAAGAAGGACGATGGCGAAATAGGCCCGATAAATCTTGGGAAGGTCCTTGACGTAGTTCTTAAATCTCTGCACGATTCATCCTGTTAGATTACAGACCGCTCTTGTCCTGGGGATTGAAAATCAGGACGAATTCACCTTTCGGCGGATGACTCTTGAAATGAGCCGTAATCTCAGTTGGCGTCCCGATGAGATGTTCTTCGAACTTCTTGGTGAGTTCTCGCATGAGGGCGATTTTAATATCTCCGAAGACTTGTTTGATTTCTTCCACAAACTTGTCGATGTTGTGGGGACTTGCGTAGAAAATCTGGGTAGATTCCTCTTCCTTTAGTTTTTCAAGCAAGTGAATTCGCTGTGCGCTTTTCTTGGGGGAGAAATACTGGAAGGTAAAGTGATCGGTGGGCATGCCGCTGGATACCAAGGCGGTAATCATGGCGCAGGGACCGGGAACTGCCCGCACATCGATGCCTTCGCGGACGCACTCACGGACCAAGTTAAATGCAGGGTCTGCAACGCCGGGAGTTCCAGCATCGCTGATCAAGGCGATGTCACCTTTGTTCTTTAGAAATTCCACGTATTTCGGGGTCACCTTTTCTTTGTTGAAGTCATGGTAGGCTTCCATGGGGGTGCCGATATTGTATGCGTCAAACAAAACTCTGGAGTGGCGAGTATCTTCGGCCAGGACCAGGGGGACTTCCTTTAGGATTCGGACAGCACGGTAAGTGATGTCTTCCATATTTCCAATAGGAGTTGCTACGATGTACAAGGTGTGGGACATAGGATTAATCTACCAAATAGGAATATGCTAGGACAGCCCGGCGTTCAGATCGGAGTTGCGATTCAATTGCAGTTCGTACTTCAAGCGATTCAGCAGTCGCTGGTGCATTGCTTCGGAGGCCTGGTTTACCAAATCGGAACGAAGTTTTCCATACCAGAAAGCTCTGACCAGTTCGGATTCATCGAATTCAGCCTTGAATGTTAGACTTCCGTTGCAGAAAATGTGGGTGGTCATGTGGTACTTTAGGGTTTCATCCACCGGCATAATGGGCCAGAAGGGGAAAACCGTCAGAGGAACTGCCCAGGCGCTACCTTTTTCTTCGGTATTGGATTCTACGACTGCTTCGATGGTGATGTTTCCTCTGCAGGATTCCATCGGGTAGACCGTCGTATCTACGGCTGCGGTATAGGCTCGCTGTAGCTGAACGTCCAGAACGGCAGTCTGACCGCCATAATTGATGGTAATCGGTTCGAAGAATGGAATTGTCTTGGGTTGGTCGAGGCCGCCAAGGCGAGTAAGATCCACTGAACAGGATGTTCCCAAGAGGAGCGTGGAGGCGGATGCTAAAATTAGCCAGACTTTTTTCATTTTAGTAATCATTGACCAAATAATAGCTAAAGATTTTTTTAGATTGGGGACATGGATCGTAAAGCCTTCTTCATTTCGGACGCTCATTTAGGCGTAAACCCTCCTGGAGCGATTGGACAACGTGAATCTGCCCTGATTCGCTTTCTGGACTCCCTGCGGGGAAAGGCTTCCCACGTAGTTATTGTGGGGGATCTTTTTGAATTTTGGTACGAATACAACGATTATGTATGCCGTAACCATTTCGACTTGTATTTTTCTTTAAAGCGTCTCGTGGAATCCGGAACGGAAGTTCATTTGCTTCAGGGAAACCATGATTTTGCCTATGGTACTTTTTTCCCGAAGTCCTTGGGTGTTCAGGTTCATAAGCAGGTGGTTCTGGAAATACAGGGGAAACGAGTTCTTTTTAGGCATGGGGATGGTGTTGCCAAGTCTGATTTTGGTTACCGTCTGTTCCGTCGCATTTTGGATTTCCCGTTAAACCGCTTCCTCTTCAAGCAGATTCACCCGGATTGGGGAATGGCCCTTGCCAGATTTGTTGGTCGTAGTAGTCGTAAGGCTGGCGAAGATCGCATTATCAACATTAAGGAATACCAGGCTTGGGCCGATCGTACCATGAAAAAGGAAGACTGTGACTTCTGCATTTTTGGCCACATCCATATTCCCGGAATCTGGAAATTGGAACATGGTACGGCAGCGTCTTCTGGCGAGTGGATAAAAAAACTCACCTACCTCCAGATGGATGCAGGTGAGATAAACTTGAAAGAGTTCTCGATAAACGATTAGTCTTCGCCGCCTTGGGGTGCGGAACCATCCAGGCGGGACTCCGTGGATTTTCTGACTTTCTTGCCGGCGTTGTCGCCCCAGATGGCCGCTACGATATCGGTGTTGGCGAAGGATTCCCAGTAATCTTCTACCCAGCACCAATGGTGAGTGGTTCCCTTGTCATCTACGATGGACCAGTTCTTGACGGAGAAGGTCACCGTTTCGGGAGCGACTTCGTCGTGAGCATAGCCGTCGTTAGCTTCAGCCTTTTCAGGTTGAATTTCAATAGTCCAGGACCTGTTAAAGGTCTTCTTGTAAATAGCCACGTTCAGCACTGCGAGAATGGCTAAAATCACAACGCCCAGTCTGAGGTTCTTCTTGGAAAGAAGGAAAATCAGGAACAGCAACAGCAGAACGCTTAAAGCGCCGATGTTGTAGTGGGTTGTGTAGAATACTTTGAAAACATCAACCATGATTGACCTCGTTTGTCAGGTTACTTTTTGGCAGCCTTGGTTGCCTTCTGATTTGCGACCAGTGCTGCAACGTTAAAGGTTACAGTCTTGCCGTTCACGGAACATTCTGTACGGAAACTGCTCTTGGGAAGAGCGATGCCGTGAGAGGTGAGGGTGCCCATGAAGGATGCGTTTGCGTGGCTAGCAATGGTACGGACGTTGATGAAACCCTTTTCCTTGCTGAAAGTCAAGGTGAATGTCTTCTTTGCCTTGTCGAATTCGGCAACCATAGTCTTGTTGACGATGGTGTTCACGCCATTTTTGGTATTTCTGTCGAAAATAATGGTGCCGCGAGTGTCGATAGAAAGCATCGTCTTGTTAGCGACGGCATTACGGCAAGCGATGGGCTGCCAAGTACCCTTTTTCTTGTTGGAGTTTGCGTTGGTGAAAATGTACTTGTTGCCGTCCTTTTCCAGTTCGTAGGAACCAGTGGCGATCTTTTCGCCGATAGCGTTCAGGGCGCCCTTAAAGTAAAGGAATTTGGACTTGGAACCATTTACACCAGGAATAAAGCGGAAGGAGGTTGCCTTAGGTTCCTTAGTGGGGGTGATTGCAATGCGCTTGCTGACCGGATCTACTTCGATATCTGCATAGGGACCGATTTCGGTAACTTCACCCTTCTTGTTGGTTTCCTGCTTTGCCAGCTTATCCAGCTTCAGGGCCTTGATTGCCTGAAGGGGGAAACGAAGGAAACCGCGGATGTCCATTTTGACGATGATATTTTCCATTTAACAACTCCTTTATGTTTTAAAGGTAAATTAACAAAAATTTACGGAGTTTGTGAGGGGTTGTGAGAAAAAAGTATAAAGTAATTTACAAAATAATCTTTTTGTAAGCGTTTGCTCTGCTATAAAAAAACTTTGTGAAAATTCGAAAATTGCCTCTAGTGACGTTGTACGTAAAATTTTAAATTTATTTGCTCAAATTTGAAAAAACTTCTTTAAGCGGATTGCCTTTACGCAAGATTTTACGGGATGTGACGAGGCTCACACTGTTTTCGTTTGTTCTCAATTCGAATTGGCTTTGGTCATAAATAATGGACGCCCTTTGTTCCAAATTTTTCAGTTGATCAGGTTCAATAGAAACGTCTGCACGGATTAAAAATTTGGGATAAAGGAAACCATACTTGCTGGAAATTGCGTCGGCAATACTGAATACGGGGTCGATGAAAAGCAAGGGAGTTTTGTTGTATGCTGGAATAAGCCCCTGCTTTGCGGCGAGAATTGCTCCGATACCTCGTCCTGCGATGTAAGCGAATCCGGACTCGTTTACTTGTGCTGCGCACTGGGCGATTTGGTTTGCGTCAGATTCAAAAGTTTCTTGGGATGGAGTTCCCTTGTTGTTGCCGCCGCCTCGGTAATTAAAGGATACCAAAGTGAAATTAGGGTGTTCGCCAACTTCTGCCAGAAATTGAGCAGCATCTTCTTCGGCGTCCGGATAATACAGTAAGATAGGAGCGGTTCCGTTTCCCATCATCCAGCCTCCAAGAAGGGTGCCGTCTTCAAGAGTGCAGGAAATGCCCTTTGCCTTTCCGGAAATCGCTTCGTTCGCTTCCTTATGGGTGATTGCGCGAGGGAAGGCCTTCTGCCTTTCCGTCAAAGCCAGGTAAAATACCATGCTGATGTAAATCACCCCCAGGACACCAATAAAACGAAGCACACGGAAGAAAAACTCTTTTATCATGCCCCAAAGATAAAAAAAAGAGGGGAGCATGACGTTAAAAATGAAAGTCGCTCTTGCGAATGCAAGAGCCAGGGGGTCCAGGGGGCAGCGCCCCCTTTAAAATGCGGAAAAATGACGTTTAAAATAAAAGTCGCTCTTGCGAACGCAAGAGCCAGGGGGTCCAGGGGGCAGCGCCCCCTGCAACAAAAAAGGACTCTCGCCGGGAGTGTCGGTGAGAGTCCGAGGGATGGGATTGGGTGTTCCCCAAATATATCCAAAAAATTGTGGGGGTGGTATACTTTTTTTGCGGAGTGTTCCCGAAAGTGTTCTCTAGGTGTTCTCCGCTGTTTTTCCTATGGTTTATGGGGCTTGATGCCCTGAAAAAGCCTCTTTTTTGTCGTTGTTTTACAAAATCTAGTGTTCCCAAAAATGAGCAAAAAATTTATATTTGTTCCCGATGAACGTTTATGCTTACTATAACTATAGGAAGTACCTGCAGGACTACTACGACTATCGTAAGTCCGTCCAGAGGTATTTTTCCTACAGATCTTTTGCAAAGAAGGCCGGATACTCTTCTTCCGGTTTCTATTTGGATTTAGTCCGTGGCCGTAAGTCCCTTACTCCTCAGATGCTGCCCAAGTTCATTTCTGCTTTGGGCCTGACCGAGAAGGAAGGTCGCTATTTCACCTTAATGGTGGACTTTACTCACGCCACTACCGCCGCATCCAAGCAGGCTATCTTCGAACAGATGTCTGCCCTACTGCCTAGTGCGGTCAAGTCTCTCACGAAGAACCAGCAGGAGTACTACAGCAAGTGGTACTATGTTGCTGCCCGTGAAGCTCTCGCCATCCTAAACATTGGCGAAAAGAATATCCAGGAACTTGCATTGTTCCTTAATCCCCGTATTACTTTGCCTCAGGCAAAGCAGGCTATCCAGTTGCTACTGGCTCTTGGCCTTATCGAACTGGATATTACCGGTTGCTATCGTTCTGTTAACAAGGCTATCTTCAGCGGTTCCGAAATTGCTCCGCTATTCGTTCATCAGTTCCAAAAGCAGATGATAGACCTTGGTAAAGACGCCCTGGATCACTACAGCACCGAACGTAGAAATGTATCTTGTATGACCATGAGCGTTTCCGCCGAAGGTCTGGAACGCATTATTAGCAAGATTGACTTGTTCCGCAAGGAAGTCGTTGATATTGTTCGTTCTGACGAAGGTGAAACCATGGTCGCCCAGATGAACATTCAGTTCTTCCCGCTGAGCAAGGAAAAGGTGGCTCTGCCCCCCGAAACCGAGGAGGATGAAAAATGAGAAAGTACATGAAGGATATGATTGTACCTCTGTTTTTTGTGCTCGCCTCTGTAGGCGTCCTTATTGGCTGTACCGAAAAGACTGCAGGTACTGTTACGGATACTGGTAATACCGTTGCTATGAGCGGTGTTGTTCACAAGGCCGATGGAACGATCGCATCTAACGCTGTTGTCCGCATGGCTCGTATTTCCCTGGATAGCTCTTCCCGTCAGATTCCCAAGATGCTTGAAACTTCCACGGATACTGCAGGTGTATTCGCTTTCGACTCTTTAATTGCAGACACTTTCCAGCTGGCTATTATTGATTCTGTTGCCGAAGAAATCTTCTACATGCCTCGAGCTTCCAAGGACTCCCTGGATCAGGATATCATCAAGTTGGAAAAGGCCGCAGTCTTTAATAGCGTTCTCTATTATGAAGACGTTGCTGACTCTGATTTGTCTGTCGGCTCTCACTTTATGGTTTCTTTGACTGGAACTCCCTTCTATAAGGATGTGCTTGCCAAGGAAAACTTCCGTATGCTGATTCCTGCAGGCACCTGGTGGCTTGAATTCTTCCCCTACGATGCAAGAATCGTTGCTACTCTTCAGAATGCAGGCGTGGCTGATAGCCTGATCTTCCGCAGCTGGGAAATCCCTGTGGAAGTGGGTTCCGGAGACACTCTTGAAATCGGTCCTTTCATTTGGAGCACCACCGCAGAAGTGGATTCCCTGGTAAAGGAATCCGAAGAGGCGGCTAAGGATGTCGCTAGATTGTCTGGTACCGTTCTTTGCAAGAATGAAAAGCCTTGCGAAGGCGTTGAAGTCGCCCTGATTACGGACCTATTCGGATTTACCTTTACCGAAGGTGATTCTCTGGAATTTGCATCTGTAACCAAGACCGATAGCGTTGGCCGCTGGTGGATTAATCTTCCTAAGGAAGTGCCTGAAGATTCCTTCCGAGTTGAATTCCGCAAGGTACAGGATGATATCGTTGTGCAGACCGGTCTTACCCGCTATATCCATAAGGGTGAAATCGAATCTCTCAAGGATACTCTTAATGTGGGTGAGGATACTTTGAGCAGGCCTGCTTCAATTCTTACGGGAGTGAAGCTTGCTGTGGATTCTCAGGATACGACTCAGTCCAGTAGTTGTGCGATGAACAGCGTTGTGGTGGGCATCAAGGGTACGTCTCATTTTGTTAGGGATATTACCTGCGATATGCTGAGCCTTTCCGGTCTTCCGGTGGGCGAGCAGGAAATGGTTCTGTATTCCGGTGATCCGAAGGTCATTTCTGTTTTGGAAAAGTCCGACGCTCCTAGATGGACCTATGTCACCTTGACGGCTGTTGAACTGACGGACAACTCTGAACAGAAAGTCCAGTGGAATACTTATACGCCTCCCAGCAAAAATATTTTAGAAAACCCCTTGCCAAACGAAAATTGAATAACTAACTTTGGCACACAACGATGAGTTATGGTGTAACGGTAGCACAACAGATTCTGACTCTGTTTGTCTAGGTTCGAATCCTGGTAACTCAACTCCAAAAAGCCTCGGTCATTGGACCGGGGCTTTTTTAGTTGCAAAGGGGGAACTCTGTTCCCCCTTTGGAATCCCCCTTGCTAGTGACTTCGGCAGGGCCTTGCCACTAGGTTCTTTCAGGAAGATTCCGTCTGGATTGTCGCAGGATCGGGGGGACCTCTGTTCCCCCTTTGGAATCCCCCTTGCTAGTGACTTCGGCAGGGCCTTGCCACTAGGTTCTTTCAGGAAGATTCCGTCTGGATTGTCGCAGGATCGGGGGGACCTCTGTTCCCCCTTTGGAATCCCCCTTGCTAGTGACTTCGGCAGGGCCTTGCCACTAGGTTCTTTCAGGAAGATTCCGTCTGGATTGTCGCAGGATCGGGGGAACTTTGTTCCCCCTTTGGGAGCGCCTGAAAAATCCATTGGGGGGTTATCTTTTCTATGTTTGCGGGTGATGGAATTTTTTGATTACTATTCTGAACTTTTTGGTGATCGCTGGCCAGCCCTGCTGGAGGCTTTGAAGGGCGAGGGTAAGGCGGTTCAGCTTTCCTTTGGCGAGGGGCTGGAACCTTACTTCCTGGATGAAGCTTCCGTGTATGCGGCTAATGCTTTGGGCGTCTGCCCGGGGGATGATTGCCTGGACATGTGTGCTGCTCCGGGGGGTAAAACATTGGTAATTGCCTCTACCTTGAAGGGGGAGGGCTCCCTCCAGAGTAACGACCGTTCTCCGGATCGTCGTTTACGCCTGAGTCACGTCATTGAAAATTCCTTGCCGGAAGCCTGGCGTGCAAATATCAAGGTTTCTGGTTATGATGGTATGAAATTTGGTCTCCACAAGAAAGAGTGTTTCGATAAGATTTTGCTGGATGCACCCTGTTCTTCGGACCGCCATGTACTGAATTCTCCTGAACATCTGAAGGTTTGGTCTGCTAAGCGTGTGAAACGACTCTCTGTAGAGCAGGGTGCCCTATTAGCTTCTGCTGTGGATGCCCTGAAGCCTGGTGGAACGCTTGTTTATGGTACTTGCGCCCTTTCTCCTATGGAAAATGATGATGTGGTCAAGAAAATCCTGAAGAAACGACCCTCCATGAGGATGGTGGAGATTGAAAATCTACTGCCCGGTGCGGATCGGACTGAGTTTGGAGTCCATATCCTGCCGGACCGTTCGGAAGGGCGTGGACCGATTTACTGCGCAAAGTTGGTCAAGGAACTCTAGCTGTTCCATCTTGAACGTCCTTTTTTCAATTTGTTTTTTGAAAAATCCCTTTTTTATGTATTTTAATAGTATGATGAAGCGTTTGTTTTTGTTGGTTCTTTGTGCCATGGCCTTTTCCTTTGCGGAAGAAGCCGCTCCTGTGACCGTTCCTGAGGCAACTCCTGAGGCAGCGCCTACCAGTCGTGAAGTCCCCGTGCGTTACTGGGTTAACGGCGACTCCTTGGAACAGATGGCCATTTTCGTCAAGATTCAGAACGATACGGTCTACCTAAAAAATCCGGAAGGAAATCAGCTGAAGCAGCTGGATAAACTGGTAGACCGGGAAAATCAGGCTCTCCAGGAAAGTAACGGACAGAAGGTAGAAGAACCTGAATTCGTGGAAGAGGAAGAAGAAGTTCCGAAGAAAGATACCGTGGAAATTATCATGACGGATGCTGTGAGAGATTCCGTGGCCGCCCATAAAGACGTCACCATTCAGGAAGACGAAGGTGACGATGATGACCTGGAAACAGCTATGGCCAGGGAATTGCAGCGTCAGAAACTGGAAGAAATTGCCAAGGTGGAAGAAGAAATTCGCCAGCGTGAAATTCAGGACAGCCTTGAAGCGGCTGCAAAGAATCCCTATATCACCATTTATCGCTATGCCTTAAAGCGCTTGTATAATTTGGAAGACAATGTCATGATTGACTTGTCCTTGTCCAACTATGTGGTTCCTGTGATTGTGGAAGAAGAGGAAACCATTGAACTTTATCCGCCGGGAAATGCGAACCTGTTCGTGACTAGCGAAACGGAAGCCTGCTCTCTCTTTGTGAACGGAATTCCTCTGAATCAGGTAACTCCGGATACCATCAAGAACATTATGCCGGGTAAGTACACGATTTCCATCAAGAAGGTGGTGAAGGACGTGGAACGCTGGGGTGTCCAGGTGGTGAAAATCAAGGCAGATTCCCTGAACAGAGTGTCCATTCCTATGCGTAATCCGGAAACTCGCCTGACGGTGAATACCAATCCGGAAAACGTGGAAGTGTTCGTGAATGAGGAACCTACGGAAAATGTGATGCCTCATTTTATTACGGACGTCATTGTTGAAGGCGTGAAGCCCCAATTATCTGCAACCATCTATCTGAGAAAAGTGGGCTACCGCGATACGTCCGTGGTGACGGAAATTCGTCCCTATATGCCCAACCTGGTGATGGTGGAAATGACTCCGGTTCTTGACGACCTGGATTTCATTCAGGAACAGAAAGCTTTCGACAGGGAACGTAGCCAGCGTCGAATTGGCCGCGGACTCTTGTGGGGCGCTATTGCACCCATTATTGCAGGCGGTGTCCTGTGGGCGCTTGCCGAAAGTGACTGGAGTGACGCAGCTGACAAGAAGAAGGCATACAACAAGCTTTCTGCATTTGACAGTGAAGACACTCGCAAGATGGTGAAGGATAACCATCGTTTAAATGATAGCGGCGATACGAAGTTCGCTATCGGTGCTTCTCTTGGCGGTATAGGCCTAGGTCTTTTGACGGCTGGTTTTATCCTTGCTTTCTAGAGCTCTTGCGTTATTTCTTTTTGCGGTGGGGGTGGCTTTTGCCCATCCCCATGTTTTCCTTGATGCAACCGTCAAGGTCCTGTTTAACGAAACGGGCCTGACCGCGGTTCGTAACCACTGGGTGTACGATGAAATGTACAGTACGGCCATGATGGCCTCTGGTGATAAGAACGGTGATGGTTCCATTACGGGGGCTGAACTGGCCTGGTTTCAGAAGACTATTTTGGATCCTGTTTCTACGTCCAATTATTTCAATTACGTGCTGAACGGAACCAAGTTTCTTGGGGTTGAAAAAATCGTGAACTTCAAGGCGTCCATGAATAATGGGCGTTTGACTTTGGATTTTGATGTCGTTTTTACCTGCCCTGTGAAAGATGATTACACCATGATTGTTGTGGTGGTGGCGGATCCCTCCAACTATATTCAGGTAACGACGGATATGGACGTTTCCGATGTAGATGCACCGGAATCTGTAGATGTGGAATTCTTTGACGATGGTTTGGATGGTTTAACGATGTTTAGGGCATTCCAGTCCAACGTAAGAGGGCTTTACCTAAGGTTTAAGAAGCAATAATATGGTATTCTCGGGACGTTTCAATTTCTTTCTTGCGTTTGTCCTTACGCTGTTCTTGGTTGTAGGGGGTTCCGCTGCTGTAAAGAAAAAACGATTTGATGTGGAAAATGTGAAAGATACCACTAGTGTGGTGGTGAGTCCTAATGATGCTCCTGTTGCGGAATCAGGTTTTAGCCTCCTTGCTGCTTTGGGGGCCGTGCAAAAAAATCTGCGAGAGACTTTGTCGGGGCAGATCAACGCCATGAAGGCGGGGAAAAATTCTGCTGTTTGGTATTTCATCGCGGTTTGTTTTCTTTATGGCTTGCTTCATGCTCTTGGACCTGGCCATGGAAAATCCATTGTGGTGGGCTTTTTCCTGGCAAGGAGAGGACGCTGGCGCCAAGGAGTTGCCTTAGGCGCGGGAATAACGTTTACACACACCATGAGTGCGGTTGTAATCCTGTTTGTCCTTTATCTTTTCCTTAAAACAGCTGTGTTTCCCGCTTTTGAGGTGGGACGTGGGGGCATTGAAAAGATCAGTTATGCAATGTTGGTCTTTACAGGCCTTGTTTTGATTTTCTTTGGAATTAAAGATTTCCTAAAACGAAGAAAAGAATCCTCATACGTGGCAAATACAATGCCTGCGGTTGCTTCGTGGAAAGAAATTATAGGGGTTGCGGCTATAACAGGGATTGTCCCTTGCCCTGCAGTAGCTTTAATTGTTCTTTTTTGCCTGTTAAATTCAATGATTGTCTATGCTCTAGTGGGAGCATTTGTGATTTGCGTCGGAATGATGGTCACGAATATCTCCTTTGGTGTTGCTGCAGTGGCTTTCCGAAAGGGAATTGATAAAAAATCTCGTAGCAGCCGTTTTGCTTCGAAAATCTATATGATTGCCTCCATTGCAGGCGGAGTTCTGGTGACCACCTCTGGAGTGCTTTTGCTCCATAATACATTTGTCGGACAGTGTTAAAAAAAATTATCTTTAGGGCATGAGAAAGATTGCTCTAATTTCATTGCTTTTTTCATTGTTTAGTTTTGCGCAAGAGTTGCCTGCGGAAAGTAGCCTGCCTGTTGCCGCAAATGATACGATTGTTGTTCCTGACTTGCAAAATCCCGTTGTCGAAGCTCCGACAGCGAAAGCTCCCGTAGCGGAAACGCCTGTGGCTGAAGCTCCTGTTGTAAAAGAGCCTGCTGCTGTGCCTATTGCTGAAATTCCGGCTGTTGAAACTCCCGTCAAGAAAAAAGGTGGACTGTTGGAAGGCTTGTTGCCGGTCTCTCCTGACGAAGCTATTGCCAAGGGGCGTATTTATGGCGGCGTATCCCTTTCCCTAATTCAAGGAAATACGGATGACGATGCTTTGAATATTATGATTGGCGATGTGTATGACGCCTATGGTTATACTTTTACTGTTGAGGCCTTTGGTGGTTACTTCGTGAAGGATGCTATGGCGATCGGTCTTCGGGCAGGCTATTCTCGCACTTGGTTTGATATTGATTTTGCCTTGATGGAAGATCTGCTTGATTTGAAGGAACGTCGCAAGTATGTGAGCAATGGCTTTTTCGTCCAGCCTGTTCTCAAAAACTATCTGAAGGTTTTTGATTCTCAGACGTTCTACTTCTTTAATGAAACGTCCATATCCGTAGAATATTCCTATGGCATGTCCCAGACGGATAATGGGGAGGACATGAAGAAGACTTTGAACAATGCCTGGTCCATTGATGTAGGTATCAATCCGGGTATTTGCATTATGGTATTGAACCGATTCGCTTTCGAAACTTCCGTTGGTTTGCTGGGGCTGAATTCCAGCGTGATGAATGTGGAAGAGAATGGCGAAACTAAGAGTCAATTTGTCTATAACATCGTGAATTTTACCATCAACCTGCTGGCCTTGGATTTTTCCTTGGTCTACTTCTTCTAGGGAGGTTGACTATGCTTAAGAAAATGATGATGAATGGAATCCGCGTGATGGGTATGCTTGTGATTGGTGCAAGCTCGGTGCTGGTATTTAATGCCTGTTCCGATGTGGAAAAACCAAGCGTTCCTCCTGTTCCTGATGGAACCGGTGTTTTTGACAATCTTGATTCTGTGGTTGTGGATGTAGAAACCGGTGTGATTGAATTGCCTGAGGGAACGGATTCCCTGGTGATAAGTTCTCTTGCTTCCCTTGGAGGAACCTATTTCTTTATCGCTACGGATGACGATCCTGAAGACCCTTCCTTTGATTGGGAAAATCCTCTGGACTCGGGTTCCGTGATTTCCCTGAAGGATAATAAGGATGTCCGCGTGGTGGCTTTGGACAAGAATTACCGCGTGATAAAGATCTGGACAATCGCAAAGCCGGAAGATGTCGTTGAAGAATCTTCCAGCTCCGAGGATGTAGAATCTTCTAGCTCTAAAGCTGAATCCTCTAGTTCCGAAATAGTTGAATCCTCTTCCAGTGAAAGCGCTGAAGGATCTTCCTCTAGTGAAAACGTAGAAGAGTCTTCATCCAGTGCTGCAGCTGTGGAATCCTCCTCTAGTGCCGTGGTTGAAGTTTCCTCTTCCAGCATTGCTGCAGCCTCTAGCTCTAGCATAGCAGTATCTTCTTCCAGTGAAGGGTATGTTTCTAGCTCAAGTATTGTAGAGTCTTCTTCTGGTATAGAGGTTTCGAGTTCCAGTGTAGATGTTTCCTCTTCCAGCGCGGTGATTGTCTCTAGCTCTAGCGTAGTTCCATCCTCCTCTAGTCAGAAGGTGTCTTCCTCCAGTGAAGAAATCTCTAGCTCCAGTGAAGTGGTAAGTAGTTCCTCTGAAGCTGTTCTTAGTAGCTCTTCTGAAGATGTGGTCGAATCTTCTAGCTCTGTAGAGACAGAGAGACCTCAATTGCCTGGTTCTGATTTTAGTGGTTGGGACAAGTCTTTCTGGGGCTCCACCAGCGATGCTATGGCAAGGGAAAAAACTACTGCGGCGATTAAGCTCAAGTCTTCTGCAAATGCTGAATTCTCTGACTCCAAGATGACACTTACAACGCGTGAAATCGAGGGCTCCTTCATTGGCATTGAGGGAAGTTGGAAAATGGCTGGTGGATTCTATTTTGCAGGAACATTTGAGGATACTGACATAGTTCATTTGTATCAGTGGAACTATACGTCAGGTACGCCCGATGCAAGTTATGCTTCCGATATTTCTCAGGGCATGTCTTTTGGACAACCGTTCTCTGCACGTCCAGTATCCTTTGAGGTGACATTCGCCTATAGTCATGTGGCAAACACTAATAAAAAATTCCCTCAGCAGGGTTTGATCTATGTCGCTCTGGTAAGTTCCGACAATAAAATTGTTGCCGCAGGATCCATCGTGAAAACAAAATCTTCCGATATGGCCACGGAAACTATTGAACTGGAATATGGTTCTGATGCGGGATTGATCAGTGCAGAGTATGCAGGTGTATCTGATCTGACGGTTGGCTCTGGAAATGAAACCGTTGCATCGATTCGAGTGATGTTTGCTTCCTCTGCCTATGCCTTTGTGGTAGATGGCGGTGCTCTTGGAAATAGCGGGAAGTATCGCGGAGGCGAAAATTCAAAACTCATTGTGGATAACTTCAAACTGAATTACTAAGGAACTGGATTATGAAACGTTTTTTGGTTTTTCTGACTTTTGCATTTGCCCTTTGGGGCCTTTGGGCTTGTACAGCGGATTATGATACATTTAGCAAGTCACACTATAAGACTTTCAATAGCATTGTCTTTGATGAACAGGATGGCGATCCTTCCGTCTATGCGGATGAACATCTCATTAAGGTGACTCTTGTAGTTCCGCCGGAATCTCTAACTACCTGGGATTCCGTTACTGTTGCTTCTTTCGATGTAAGCTCGCTTGCATCTATTCATTTGGTGGATGGAAAGTTCAAGGAATTCCCCAGTGATTCAGCAGCACTGGATTCTCTTGCAAACGCAGTGTCCTATGCGTCTGAAAAAATTCATGTGGGCGACAAGATTCGTATTCCCAAGAGCTTGGTGGTGTATATCGTGGTGGTTGCCGAAAATGGAGATCCTTCCATTTGGAAAATGGAATTTACCATTCCTGGTGTGGAAGTCGCTAGCAGTTCTTCTGCCGCAGAAGAAGGTGATGATAACGGTCAGGATGGTGACGAATCTGACATATCCTCTTCTTCAAGTTCGGCGGAAGAAGATGATGAATCCTCTAGCAGTAGCGTAACGCTCAGCGATAATAATAGCTTGAAGATTTCCTTTAAGGATGAACTGGAAAATAAAACCAGCGGTGATACCATCTATGTTACTTTTGCCCAGGGGACGGATTTGTCCAAGGTTGAATTGGACCAGTCTGAAATCCATAGAGCAGCAAAGATTGAGGAAGATCCTTCTAAGGTTTCCGACTGGAGCAAGGTAAAGACTTTTGTAGTGACTGCAGAAGATGGTTCCGAAAGAACTTGGGTTGTGGTTACTCAGGCGATCTTAAGTTCTGCAACAGATTTCCAGATTTGGTTCAAGAATCAGTTGAAGGTAAATCGTAATGGAGATACCATCGCTGTAAAGCTTCTGAATAGCGAAACTGTGGGTGAGGCTGTTGTGGATTCTTTCAAGGTATCTACAGGTGCTAAACTTTCTCCAGAACCTAAGGATGTAAAATGGCGCGAACTTCAGAAGTTTACGGTTACTGCAGAAGATGGTTCCGAAAAGGTCTGGATCTTGACCATTGATGTGGCTGCCGCAGACGAAAAGGCTTCCGATGAAAAGGAACTGCTTTCTATTTCTGCTAAGGATGAAGTGAAGACGGCTACTATTGATGTTGAAAAGAAAACTGTAGTTCTTCACCTGGCGAACCAGGAAGCTCTTGCTGCTGTGAATCTGACGGTGAAAATTTCTGAAACGGCTTCCCAGAACTTGCAGACAGGTGCTTTGGATTTGCGCACTCCGGTTGTTATGACAATTACTGCGGAAGATGCTAGCACTGCGGTGTGGAACATTTCTGCTGATTATCCGCTGTCTTCTGAAGCGGATGTGAAGACATTTTCTGTTGAAGGTGTTGCAGTCGATGCCGGACCTGTGATTGATGCTTCCAAACATGAAATCTCTTTTGAAGTTCCCTATGGAACGAATCTTTCTGACGTTTACTTTACTGCGACTTACTCTGACAAGGCAAAGAAAAAATCGCCTTCCGAAAATGCAGTCAACCTTACCAGTGGTTCTGCAAAGATTGTGGTCGTCGCTGAAAATGGCGATGAAGTGGAATGGACTGTGAAGGTAAAGGTGGGGGAGGCTCCTGTTGTTTTGGAAGCTCCGCGAATTCGTTCTATGAAAATTGATGGTAAGGATGCTGTGGTGGATAGCGTCAAGGAAAACGGCAAGTGGATCCATTGGATTCATTACGATAACCTAGAGTTCCGTTCTGATTTAAGCAAATTGAAAATCAGCGATATTAAACTTTCTGATGGTGCTGAAATTACGGGTGTCGCAGATGGTTCATCTTATGATTTAGGCACAGGAGTGAAAGCTACTGTTTCTAACGGGGCAGAGTCTCTGGACTATGAAATCCGTGCCGGATATCAGTATCCTAATAGTAGTTTTGAAACCTGGAGCGGCAATAAACCTTCTGACTGGGACAATGGCAACCAGTCAGGACTTGTTAACGTTACCATAACCTCTTCCACATCTTCTGGTAACGGCAAGGCTGTATATATGCAAACCAAGAAAGCTCCTGTGGTGAACACTTTGGCTAGTGGAAATTTGTTTATCGGTGTGATGAATCCCAAGGGTGTTGCTGCGACAAGTATGCTAAGTTACAAGGATGGAAATGAACTTATTGATTTTGGAAAGCCCTTTGCTGCACGTCCGAAGTATATGGAATTGGACATCAAGTATACGGGAAAGAATGATAGTTGTGACGTTTATCTACTATTGGAAAATAGAACCTCTACGAAAACTTGCACGAACGGATCTACTGCAGGATCAAATGTATGTAGAACTAGTAGCGACGTGAACACTTTGGTAGCTTCTGCTTGGTATCGTTCTACCTCTGATAATGATTTGTCGGATCCTGATGTCATTAGCATTTCTGAGCCTAATGCAACAACTGGACTTCGTACCTTGAGAATGAAATTGAAGTATGGAGAGCCCTATGCCGCATCGCCAATTATGAATGTTGGTTCTGATAAGGGGTCTGTATCAACTTTGTATAGTGGCGCATTGCTTAATTCTAAGGGAATTGACAATCATTTGATTGTTGGTGATGGTACGTTGCCGGTGACTCATATTAGAGCTGTATTTGCTGCTAGTGCGGATGGCAATCACTACAGCGGAACTGAGGGTGCCGTGTTTATTGTAGATAACTTCAAACTTATTTACTAAGCGGAGAAAATAACCTGGGTTCTAAGCAGATGATGGGACGTTTTTCCCATCATTTGATTTACTAGTCGCTCTCAAAAGGTGTGACCTGCGACATAAAATGGACTTTGGACTTTTTCTTTTAATTTGTTTTTGTTATATTTCATTGCGTAGAGAAATTCCCTTAACGGGAAATGGAGATAATAATGGCTGCTTTGAATCTTACAGCAGATAAGTTTGATGAAGTGATTAGCTCTGGTCAGCTGGTTTTTGTTGACTTTTGGGCTACCTGGTGCCGTCCTTGCATGATGATGGGCCCCGTGGTTGAAGAACTTGCTTCCGAATATGAAGGCAAGGCTATTATCGCTAAGATGAATGTTGACGAACCGGGTGTAGGTGACATTTGCGCTCGTTTTGGTATCACCAACATTCCCAACATGAAGCTCTTTAAGAACGGCGTGGAAGTGGGTAACGTTGTTGGCGCAGTTCCTAAGAATACCGTCAAGACCGTTATCGACCGCAATTTGTAAAAGTCCGTTCGTTCAGTACATTTGGTGAAGAACCGACAGAACTGTAGAATCCGTTCCTGTGCAAGGGATGGATTTTTTTATCTTTGGATTATGCTTACTAAACGTTTGATTGTTTGTTTGGATGTCCGTGACCGCAAGGTGACGAAGGGTGTAAAGTTCAAGGGCAATATTGATATTGGCGATCCGGTGGAAATGGGTGCCCGTTATAGCGAAGATGGCGTAGATGAACTGGTGTTCTACGATATTACAGCCAGCGCTGAAAACCGTCCCTGTGACATGGAGATGATTCGTCAGATTGCAAAGCGTGTATTTAT
This sequence comes from Fibrobacter sp. UWR4, assembly GCF_003149045.1. Taxonomy (NCBI): domain Bacteria; kingdom Pseudomonadati; phylum Fibrobacterota; class Fibrobacteria; order Fibrobacterales; family Fibrobacteraceae; genus Fibrobacter; species Fibrobacter sp. UWR4. Next base: position 64,237 of record NZ_QGDU01000001.1, read on the forward strand.
CCCCTTTGCTGTGGGTGGCGGTATCCGCAATCTGGACGACATGCACCAGGCTCTGCTTGCCGGTGCCGAAAAAGTAAGCGTGAACAGCCTTGCTGTTCTTCATCCTGAAATTATTGCTGAAGGCGCCAAGGCCTTTGGTCGTCAGTGCATCGTCCTTGGTATGGATGCCAAGTTTGTGGGGGTGTCCGAAAAATTCCCTAGCGGTTATGAAGTGTACATTCGCGGTGGTCGTCAGGCAATGGGCTTGGACGCTGTGGAATGGGCTAAGAAGGCCGAAGAACTGGGCGTTGGCGAAATTTGCCTGAATGCCATTGATACGGATGGTGTCCGCAATGGTTACGAACTGAACATTACGGATCAGGTTGCAAAGGCTGTGCAGATTCCCGTAATCGCAAGCGGTGGTGCTGGTACTCCGGACCACATTGTGGACCTGTTCAACAAGACTTCTGCCGATGCCGCCCTGGTGGCTTCCATGGTGCATTTCGGCGATTACACTGTTCCCCAGATCAAGGGTGAAATGCTTGCCGCCGGTATTCCCGTGCGCAAGAAAATGAACGGCGAGGTTTAAATGAATCCGTCCGTAGCAGTCAAGATTTTTGAAGCCGGTCGTAAGGCTGGTGCAGACTTCGTTGAAATTTACGAAGAAGAGACACGCAGTTCCGTACTTGGACTGAAGTCCAGCCAGATTGATTCTGCCACTGCAGGTACGGATTATGGTATTGGCATTCGTTTGCTTTATGGTACCGAAGTTCTATACGGTTTTACCAGCGATGATTCCGAAGAAGCATTGATCAAGCTGGTAGAAACGCTTGCATTCGGAAGAATTGCTGGAATGGAACAGAAACCCATCGAACTGAATCCGTCCAAGCGTGTGGTGGATTATAATCCCGCAGCATTCAAGGATCCTCGCGTTTTAGGTCAGGCGGTGAAGCAGGATTTCCTGTTCCGTGCTGATAAGGCCGCCCGTGCTGTTTCCGACAAGGTGGCTCAGGTTGCTGTTTCCGTCGCAGACGATTGCACACACGTTCATCTGCTGAACAGTGAAGGCGTGAATCTGGAAATGGACCGTTCCCACTTGCGCCTGAGCGTCAGCGTGACTGCTACAGATGGAACTGAACGCTTGACTTCCGCTGAACGTCCGGGCGCCATTGGCGGTTATGAACTGATGGAAAATTACAGTCCCGAACAAATGGCTGTTGCCGCTGGAGAACGTGCCGTCCGTATGCTTTCTGCGGGCTACATCAATGGCGGGCAAATGCCTGTAGTGATGGGCAACGGTTTTGGTGGCGTCATCTTCCACGAAGCTTGCGGTCATCCGCTGGAAACGGAATCGATTCGTCGTAATGCAAGCCCCTTCTGCGGGAAGCTGGGTGAAACCATCGGACAGCCCTGCCTTACCGCCATCGATGATGGTACTTTGGATGGTGTCTGGGGTAGCTTGAAAGTGGATGACGAAGGTACTCCTACGGAACGTACCGTGCTCATCGAAAACGGCGTGCTGAAGACTTATATGTCTGATCGTGTTGGTGCTGCAGAAGTGGGCGTAAAGCGCTCTGGAAGCGGTCGCCGCGAATCCTACAAGTACGCTCCTGTAAGCCGCATGCGCAATACCTTTATTGCTCCCGGCAAGGATACTCTGGACTCCATGATTGCCAGCGTGGATTATGGCCTGTATGCCGCCCGTATGGCTGGTGGATCCGTCAATCCTGCCACAGGCGAATTCAACTTTGCTGTAGACGAAGGTTACGTCATTCGCAACGGCAAAATTTGCGAAGCTGTTCGCGGTGCCGCCCTCATCGGTAAGGGGCACGAAATCATGCCTCGCATTAGCATGGTGGGCTCCGACCTGGAACTCGCTGCAGGCGTTTGCGGTGCCAGCTCCGGCCACGTTCCCGTGACGGTGGGCCAGCCCTCCATTAAAGTGGACCAGATTCTGGTGGGCGGTCGATAAGGCTTATCTCCTGCAAATCTGCAATATTGAAAAAGGCTGTGCAAATGCACAGCCTTTTCTTAAATGAATAAGCCGATGCCGAGAGTCCTCGGCTTGGCTGTTAGCCTAAATCTGCCACCAGCTTGTCAAAGACTTGGCCGCGGACCTTGTAGTTCTTGAACAGGCCGAAACTTGCGCAGGCGGGACTCATGATTACAGTTCCGCCTTCGCCAATATTTAGACTGTCGGCGAATGCTTCTTCCAGAGTGGGGAAGATGGCGGTCTTGATTCCTGCGGCATCCACACCAGCCTTCTTCAAATCGTCTAGCATACGTTCAGCGGTTGCGCCGATCAAAGCCACACGCTTCAGGTTGGGGCGATCCTTCACCAGGATGTTGCTCAATTCGGTAAAGTCTGCGTTCTTTTCGGAACCGCCCAGAATCAGCGCGAAGGGGCGCTTCATGCTGCCGGTGGCCGCGATAGTTGCATCCGGACGTGTGGCGTAGCTGTCGTTGTAGAATTCGATGCCATTCTTTTCTCCCTTGAATTCCATACGGAAGGGGAGGGTTTCATAAGTTTTAAGAGCTTCGAAGGCGTCTGCAACCTTGATGCCCAGGGCGGTACAGGCGAGAGTTGCTGCAGCCATGTTTTCCAGCTGGTAGATGCCGCGGACCTTGCAATCGCTAAGGAACAGCTTGTCGTTACCGATGGTAAGTACGGATCCTTCGATGTTGGCGTCTCCATCGCCGAAACTTACTGCAAGCTTGTTCTTGGCAGGGCTTTCGCTTGCAATCTTTGCGGTGGGGGCGGCGTCCTTCAGGTAGACGCAGGTGCCGGCACTCTTCTGCCAACGGACAAGATTTGCCTTTGCGTCGCGGTATTCTTCCACGCTGGTATGCCAGTCCAGATGTTCGGTGGATACGCGCAGTACTACGCCTACATCGGGAGAAAGAGAAAGTGTCATTAGCTGGAAACTGGAAAGTTCCAGGATGCTGATGCGGTCAGCGGAATCGTCTTCCAGCAAGTCGAGAGCGGGCACGCCGAAATTTCCGCCAATGATATTTGCCTTGCCGCACTTATCGAGAATGTGGCTAATCATGCTGACGGTACTGCCCTTGCCCAAGGTGCCGGTAACGCCTACGGTCTTGGTGGATTTAGTTTGTTCTAAAAACAACTGGATCTGGCTGGTCATCATGCCACCGTTCATCTGGAACTTGAACAAATCCTGACTCATGGGATAGACGCCCGCAGAACGTACTACAGTAACGCAGTCTCTCAAACCTTCCAGATAGTTCTCGCCGCTAAATACCTTCACGTTAATGCCGATGGGGGCTTCCGGCAAGTTCACTGGGTTCTTGTCCATGACGATAATTTCCTTGACGCCTTCACGGAACAAGTAACGCAGAGTGCTCTGACCTTCAACGCCAAAGCCGAGAATACCAACAGGAGAAACCAAATTGTTGTTCATATAAAACCTTTTTTGCGCGGTACAGAACCGCAATTTTTCGCGCGGAACCATCCCGCGAATTACGGGCTAAAATTTAGCAAGATGTGATTGAAAAAATAGAAGGAAACTCTTACTTGCAATTGTAGGAATGTTTCTCTTGACAGTATTTTTGAATATTAATCCTTTCGGGGAGAGCCGTAGATTCCTGCTCTTTAATGCATGCGTCAACCTTGCCTTGGTCGTAGCAGATTCGGTTGTCGAGGTCTCTATCACGATTTTCTGCGGCATTCTTTTCTTCTTCTTCTCGGCAAGTTTCGCCATAATCATCGACTGTTCCGCAACTGCAGGATGTTGTAGCCAGACAGATTGAGGTAAGTATCACCGCTAGAAAAAGGACTTTCATTTAAGATCTCCTATGCCCAGTTTCTTTTTAATTTAAAAAAATACTTTCTCAAAAAAATTGTCGATCTTTAAAATAAAAAAGAAGCCCAGTCTTTCGACTGGACTTCTTACTGCGGTCGGACAGACTTGAACTGTCATGGGATCGCTCCCACTAGCACCTCAAGCTAGCGTGTCTACCAATTCCACCACGACCGCGAGGTTCGCGCAACATCGAGGATGATGCGCAAAACTTTTCCTCAAGGATTATTCTGCGGCAGGTGCTGCCGGAGCCTCTGCAGGTGCTGCAGCCGGAGCGCCGAAGTTGGCGGGCATAGCCGGAATTTCCGGAGCCTGCTGTGCTGCAGCTTCGTGAGAAGCCTTCTGCATAGCGGATTCTTCAACAACCTGGTTCTGCTTAGCAGTGATGAGGCCCAGTGCGAAAACCACGATGAAGAAGATAACAGCTACGATACGAGTCAGCTTCTGGATGAAGGTAGCTGCACCAGCGGTGGAGAAAGCAGACTGAGAAGTCATGCCACCGAGACCTGCAAGGCCGCCCATCTTGTCGTTCTGAACGAGAACGAGGAGCATGAGGAACAAGCAGAGGAATACGTGGAGGACGATACCAATCCAAAAGAGAGTTGTCATAGTCGTTTTTACCTTGAGTTGTTTAAAGTTTTAATGGCTGGAAATTACTTTGCTTCTGCAGCAGCGATGATTTCCATGAAGGTGTTAGCCTTGAGACCTGCACCACCAATGAGACCGCCGTCGATGTCCTTCTGAGCGAGGAGGCCAGCAGCGTTTGCGCCCTTCATGGAGCCACCGTACTGGATGCGCATGCCTTCGGCAATTGCTTCGCCGTAGATTTCCTTAACAACGGAACGTACGAAAGCCTGGGTGTCCTGAGCCTGTTCGTCGGTAGCGGTAACGCCAGTACCGATTGCCCAAACCGGTTCGTATGCGAGAACGCACTTAGCAGCGTCTTCTGCGGAAACGCCTTCGAAAGCACCCTTCACCTGAGTGGAGAGAACAGCTTCTAGCTTGCCGCCGTTACGTTCGTCGAGGGTTTCGCCAATGCAGATGATGGGCTTGAGACCTGCTTCAAGAGTCTTCTTGACCTTCAGGTTCACGGTTTCTTCGGTTTCGTGGAAGTACTGACGCTGTTCGGAGTGACCGATGATGATGTATTCTGCGCCGATTTCCTTAACCATGTCAACGGAAACCTTACCAGTGTATGCGCCCTGGTCCTTCCAGTGGATGTCCTGGATAGCAAGCTTCACGTTGGTGCCCTTAACGATGTCTGCAACCTTTGCAGCAGCGAGGTAGGTCGGAGCGATGACCACTTCGGTCTTCTTCACGTCCTTGACGGCTTCAACGATGTCCTTAGCGAGCTGAACGGATTCGCTAACGGTCTTGTTCATCTTCCAGTTACCAGCAATGATATACTGACGCATAATTAACTCCTTGAGAGGTTTAAAAATTTAACGGGTTAAATTTAGTAAAAAAAGACCGCCAGGGGAAGTCCGGGCGGTTTTTTATACTGAAAACTCCTGTTAGAGAGCTATTAGTAGTTAGAGCTGTGCTTGCTGACGGGAGCCGGAGAGCCACCATAACGGTCGCCTTCGATCTTTTCGAGGATCCATTCCTCTTCGTACCCCTTCAGACGGGCCTGATCGGGGTGCTTCCAGATAAGGCGGGTAATCAGCTTGCCTTCGCGGGTGTAGTATTCCCAGACGCTGGACTTGTCGTTGGACTTTTCGTGATCGGGAGGTCCCCACAGCAGGTTCACCATGTCGTTGGTCATACCTTCTTCGATATAACCCTGCTTGAACACGTCCTTCAAGCGCTTGTCGATGCCCATACTTTCCTTGACGGCAAAGTATTCGCGTTCGTATTCCTTACGACCTTCACCACGTTCAATAAGAATCGGGGAAGAGTAACGGCTTGCACAGGCCCAGAACATCAGGGCGCTAATGCCAAGCACGCACAAATGTGAAAACTTCATACAATCTCCTCAGAAAATGATGACCACAAAATAAGAACTTTATGGTGGATATGACAAAAATAATTTAAATTTTACACAGCAATGACGTATTTCAAGCGTTTTACATGCATTTTTATCATTGGTTTTTGCCTAATGGCAAATGCCTTTGCTGCTGATTTTAATCATAGTGCCCAGACGGGCTTCCGCTATGGTCCCAATATGGCGTGGACTTTGTCCGGGAATACTCCCTTTGTCTGGGGGCAGTGGTTGCCGCAGGCCTACGGTTCTCTCCATTACACCTGGTTGGAGCCTTTGGATTTGCTGAAGTACGGTGAAAAGCTGGACCGTACTCCGTCTTACTGGCGCATGGATGCCGGCGTCGAAATTACCCCTTTCTATGGGGGGTATCTGGCTGGCATCGGTATCCGCCCGTTCAAGTCCAATCCCCAGATTGAACTGAACATGACCTACGAAAGCTACCTGTACTTCAAGTCCAACCTGGAAATGGTGACTGCTGACGTAGAGGGTGGTGGACGTATTGCGGAAACTTGGAATGCTGACTACATCACCGACAACGTCTACAATGACGATGCTGAATTTGACTATGCCCAGCTGGTGGACTTAAATGGAGTAATCTGCTATTCATTCCCCAAGGGGTCCGTTCTTGGATTGTCCCTCCATTACATTCTGTCTGACGTAAGTACGGGATACGACGGAAAAAGCTACGACTACAAACGTAACATTCCCGTTTTCAGTAGAGACTTCCTGATCGAACTGGAAAACTATGGACGAATCCCCCTGAATGAAAATTTCGCTCTTCTGTATAGGACTACCTATTATAGAACGGGCTATCTCCGTAGCGAAAATACCGTCCAGAAGGAAGGCTTGAGCTATGGTAAGATGCTGCTGGGTGGGCATTTTTCCTGGAAGGATGGCCTCCAGAATATTTCCGTGGAACTTGGTGCCTGGAAGCGTCTGAAGGACCGTTTCTATGACGGAAATCTGTCCCAGAGATTCCTGCTGCAGGTAGAATACGAAGGGTATTTCTCTTTCCCCTTCCATCGTAATTATCAGTAGGCTGAATTAAATTGGATTAGTAAAATACGATGTTGCCGGAAAAGTTCTTTCCGGTAATTTTTGTATTGGCAGGAAGCATTGCCCCGGAGAATTCCTTCCATTCCGTAATCTCGTAGGAGCGGTCGTCATTCCATCTCTTGACGGAAATGTTCATGGGATAGGGGAGGGTGTCCAGGGTGAATTCAGCCTGTGTTTCCGGGAATGCGGAAAGGATTACGTTAGGGACGTTTGCGGAATCCGGATGCAGGAACCATCCGTTAGCCAGAAGTTCCAGATCGTCATACTTCATTGGTGTCTCGCCGATGTTTTCCCGCAGGTGACGTGCGCCAATCTGACGCTTTGCCTTCGTCTTCCCGTAGATCACATAGCGGTGCTCGCCGGCGGTAACGAACATCTGCGCCTCTGTACCGGTAGCGATGATATAGAAGGTGTCCTGTGCGGCGGGATTGTGATGCCATTCCACGTCCACGGAAACGTTATTCTTCTTTGCGTTGATGTAATCGCCCTTGAATTTCACGGTTAGGGGAGTGTTTGCCACCTGGTGGGTGCAATGAGCAATATCTTGACCGAGAGAAATAGATGCAAGGACGCCGCAAGCGAGAAGAGTAGACTTAAGCATGTGCCAAAAATAAAAAAAGGAAAACTCCGGTCAATCCCAATGGCTAAAAAGAGAGACCGGAGTTTGTTGTCTAAGGAAGAAAATCGTGCTTACAAGTTTGTTTGTTATGCTTCGTCGGAGCTGATTTCCACATCGTCATCTGCGGACAGGGCATCGCCTTCGCTCAGCTTGAACAGTTCGACGTCCTTCATGCTTTCGCGGATCTTTTCTTCGATTTCGTTGCAGAGATCGACGTTGTCCTTCAGGAAGAGGCGGGTATTTTCGCGACCCTGACCGATACGTTCGTTGTTGTAGCTGAACCAGGAACCGCTCTTCTGGATGATATCCAGTTCGGTAGCGAGATCCAGGATGGAAGCTTCGCGAGAAATGCCGCAACCATAGAGAATGTCGAATTCGCACTGGGTGAACGGAGCGGCCACCTTGTTCTTGACCACCTTGACGCGGGTGCGGTTGCCGATGACGTCCTCGCCGTCCTTGATGGCGGCGATGCGGCGGATGTCGATACGCTGGGTGGCGTAGAACTTAAGTGCGTTACCGCCGGTAGTAGTTTCCGGGTTGCCGAACATGACGCCAATCTTCATACGCAGCTGGTTGATGAACAGCATGCAGGTATTGGACTTGGAGAGGATGCCGGTGAGCTTACGGAGTGCCTGGCTCATGAGGCGAGCCTGCAGTCCCACATGGTTGTCGCCCATTTCGCCGTTAATTTCGGCCTGGGGAACCAGGGCTGCCACGGAGTCAATGACGATGATGTCGATTGCGCCAGAGCGGACCAGGGTTTCTGCAATGTCCAGAGCCTGTTCACCAGTATCCGGCTGGGAGACCAGGAGGGATTCGATATCCACACCGAGCTTACGGGCATAAACGGCGTCGAATGCGTGTTCTGCGTCGATGAAGGCTGCCACACCGCCGAGCTTCTGTGCTTCAGCAATGGCATGGAGGGTGAGGGTGGTCTTACCGGAGGATTCGGGTCCGTAAATTTCGATGATACGACCGCGGGGGAAGCCGCCTACGCCCAGAGCCATGTCCAGCTGGATACAGCCGGTGGGGATCACGGGAATGTCTTCGTTGGGCTGCTGGCCCAGTGCCATGATGGAACCCTTTCCATAATTCTTTTCAATCTGTGCAATTGCTGCTTCTACAGCTTTTGCCTTGTCTGCGGAAAGGTTGCTTGTCGGGGTGTTGATCGTTTTCTTAGCCATGATTGACTCCATTTTTTGTTTTTTCGTTTCTAAATATACTAACTAGTGTACTTTTGTGCAAGTGCTTTTTTGGTTAATTCTTTCTAAAAGCAGCTGCAACGCTGTATACACGCTTTTTTCGCGTACATTTTGGCGATTTCCACTAAATTTTTTACAAAAAGCCTCATTTTGCAAACTACTGGCGACACCAATCCACACGGTGCCCACAGGTTTGCCGGGCTCGGCGCCTCCGGGACCTGCGATTCCCGTGGTGGCTACAGCCCATTCACAACCGAATTTCTTGCGGGCGCCTTCCGCCATTTCCTTGACGGTTTCTGCGCTGACCACACCATATTTATCGATTGTACTTGCGGAAACATCAAGCAACTTCACCTTGATTTCGTTCTGGTATGCCACGATTCCGCCGGCGAGAACTGCGGAGGATCCGGGAATATCTACGATGGAACTTGCAATGAGGCCGCCTGTGCAGGATTCGGCGGTGGCCATCATTTGGCCCTTGTTTTCCAGGGCTTCCTTGACGGCGAGAGCAAGATCGTTAATGGTTTCGAAGTTCATTGTTGTTTCCTTTGATGACTCAAATATAAAAACATCCAGTGTCAAAAAATGTCAGACAATGCTGACCGCTAAAAAAATACAAATTTTCTTCTGGAATTAGCAATCGCCCTGGTTTAATCGCTGATCTACCAGGTGTAATAATTCTATATTAGCGCCGATGATTTCACGTTCCTTTATCCTGAGTCTGCTTGTGGCGCTGTCTGTTGCAGTGGCCGTCCATGCCGCAAGCCCGCTGGAAAAGGGACGAACAGGAATTGAATCCATCGATACCTTGACTGTCAACGAGTGGGACATTCCGACAGAACGAAATTCCCTGCCCCTTACCATGCTGTTCAGTGTATTGCCTGGCGGCGGCCAGTATTATACGGAACATTACGTCCGCGGTGGTTTTATTACAGGTATCGAGCTCCTGCTGTTCTATGAAGTCGTCTACAATAAGTCGTTCCAATATGATCGCGTGCTGGAGCAGGCGGCTCCGTTCAGGGATTCCGTGTCTTACTATACGAACCTGATCCGCAACGCATCTACCAGGGACAGCATCTCCTATTACCAGGGAAAACGCCAGAACCATGTGAACCGTCTACGCTCCTACAGCGACAAGAAGATGGAACAGGAAGACCTGCGCAAGGCTGAAACTGCCTGGCTCTATGGCTTGCATCTGTATGGCATGATGGATGCCTTTGGCATCTGGTGGAACAACAACCATCGCAGCGTGGAACAGCGTAGCATGCTGAAGGCCGTGCTCTGGGGGATTATTCCCGGAGCAGGTCAGATGTACAACGGCGACTTTGGAAAGGCGGGGCTTCTCTATATGGGACTGATTGGTTCCGCCGTCAGTATCTGGACTTCCCAGAATATGGTTGAATACTATCTAGACCGAAAGCACATGCAGGCTGGGGAGGGGACGTCTTCCGAAGATTACGAAAAAATACAGGAACGCGTGACCTACTACCGTAAGAACCGAAACCAGTATATTTGGGCGAGTGCCTTACTTTATCTGTACTCTTTAGGCGATGCCGCTGTAGATGCTCTCCTGAGTGATTTTGACAATCCGGTTCACCTGGCTCTTTTGCCCACCCTTTCCGGTGGCGCCCAGGCCTTATTTACCTTTGATTTTTAACGTCATGCCGAGCTTGACTCGGCATCAGCTGTTTAATTAGCCGATTTTTAAGGGTTGCATTTGGATTCCGTCGTGGATTTTGGTGAACGTTCCGCGGAAATGTCCTTCGGCGTTGCGTTTGAATTCGAACTTGGTCACCATGGTGTAGCTGAATGCCCCTTCCACGAAAATGTCGTTAGGAAGTCCGCAGGCGAAGTGCTGCAGGGCGGCAATCACGCCGGCGTGGCTGATCCAGAGAAATTCGCCCTCGTCGTCCAGGCTGTCCAGGAATTTTTCCACGCGCTTGTCGATATCGAAGAAGTTCTCGCCATTCTTGAATCGGTAGCCTCGGAGGTCAGCTGCCCACCCGGACATTTCCTCACGGGGAATTTCAGAAAAGTGCTTGCCTTCCCAGTCGCCAAAGTTGATTTCGATGATCTCGTCACGCTTTTCGATAGGGAGGTTGACTATGGGGGATGCCTTTTCTGCCAGGCGGGTGCAGCGCAGCAGCGGGCTGGAGAACAGCCTGGTAGGTTTGGCGTTGGCGGCAACTAGAGCCTTAAGGGCGCCGTCGCTTTCTTCTTCAAAAGTGGGGGAGACGTCGAAATCCAGACGGCCATAGCAGAGGTCGTTGGGATTATAGGGCTTAGAGTGTCGGATGGTCCATAGAATCATGGCCCAAAAGATAAAAAAATAACCCGCGGGAAGACCCTGCAGGTTATTAAAAAGAATCCTAGGTTACCTGAGCACATAAAAACTCGCAAGTCCGTTGCTGCTTTCGCCCTGGCGATTTGCCCGCAAATAGTCATTGCGCAGGACCTAGGACTTCCAATTATAGAAAACTCGTGATTTTTTTTCAAGTCAGGCAAAAAAGAAAAAACGGGGCGAGTTTTGTTGATGTATGTCACATTTACGTAAGAAAAACGTCAATTACGTTGCCGATTTATCCATGAAAAAACGCTAAATTGCTTAAATTTATTTACATTTGACATGTAACTTTAGATAAAAAAAGCAAGGGGATAATGCGCATTTTTTGTAAAAATCTGTTCATAGTTGAAAAAGTGTTGAAAAAACGTGACTTTTTACCACACTTTTACAACAAACGGCCCTTGCAAATATTGCTGATGTAAGATGTTTTTAGTATTTTTTGCACGGTTGTTTGGTAGAAAGATATTCCAAGTTGGAATAAAGTTTTAAGAATCCGTTATTCATCCCAGGAGATGTAATATGCGATTTGAGATTGGATTAGTCAAACGATTTGCCCTGGCTCTGGCCATGGTAGTGTCCGTAGGTTTCGCTGCGGACCTTGAACCATTTCAATTCCTTGATGCTGCTACTGGCCATGACGTCCAGCAGAAGGAATGGAATAAACTCCTGAAGTACAAACTGTGGGGTACAGGTAAGACTGGTGAATACGGTGTAGCTTTTATTGGACAAAAGGTCTTTGTTACTGATTCCAGTGGTTATTCTGGTAGTGCTAAGGGTTACCTCCGTATGTCTAATACCCACCACACAATTGGTGGACCATTATCATTTGGTGGAGGCTTCTTCCAAGCTGCTAACGGGCAGGAGGGAACTCCTGTAGATTCCTATTCTAATGGCGATGGTAATGATACCATCTCTACAGGGCCTAGCCATTTTGGTGGCGATTTTTATGTGTCCTTTAATGCTCGCGATAAAATGTTTATCGCGGGAAATCTTTGTGTTGATGGCACTGTTACCAGAGCTGATCAGGGGTTGGCTAATGGCCATGGAAACCTTACCTGTACAGCTTCTGATATTCCTGAAATCGATGCGACTCTTGACGTTCCGACTGTTAATTATGCTATGGCTGGGTTTGCATTCGATAGGGAAGTTGCCTCTATCAACGTAATTAATGAAAAGTTCATTGATATTCCTAAAGGTGAAGGCGTTTTTGATTTGCATGTTAAAGGTGATATCAAATTCGAAAATAATGCAGCACTTTATGTTCGTATGCCTGCGGGTGGACGTTTAACTCGAATTTTCCTTGATGGTAAGTTTGATATCAATTCTACGCAGCATAACATTGGTGTTATGTATGCTACAAAGGATGCTACTTGGAATGGATCTACTTGGAGTAAGGCTGAACGAGTTGAAAATAAGGACTATGCAGGTAACTTGCTGTTCTATACACCGGAAGATATTTCTTTCCCTACGGAAGAATGTAACATTCAGGGTACGTTTATTTCTCAGGGTGAAATTTTCTTTAAACAGCACTACAAGTTTGCTGGTCAGCTGCTTGCAAAACGTATTAAAATTGATGCTGAATTCCGTGCTCAGGACTTCATCTACGTTCCCTTTGATCCTCCTACCTTTAAGCACGAAGCAAATAGCTGGGGCCAGTTGAAGGAAGGTGTTTCTGGCCCTCAGAAGCTCTCTGTGGCTTTGACAAAAAAACCGGAAACTCAGGTTACTTTTGATTACTGCTTCATCTTTAACACTACGAAGAATGGTGATGCCGAAAGCGATGAGGATAATCAGGCAAGCGAAGCTGATGTGGCTGCAACGAGTGAACGTTATCTGTGTAGCAAGGGTGATGTTGGTCATGCAAAGTTCCTGAAGGGCGACTCTTTGCTGGCTGAGCCAATCACTTTGACAATTGCTGATGACAACTATGTTGAAAATGAAGAATTCTTCACTATTCATGTGTTCAACCTTAGAGGTGCTGTATCGGATACTGCTAAGCAGGAAACTTTTGAAGGTGATTTCGATATTTCCATTATTGACGATGATGACCGTTTGATTTCTAAGGATACCAACGTAAACATGTTGGAAGATACTCCTTATACATTTGGTCGTATTGATTTCCCTGTGATGGCTCGTGACGGTTCTGAATGGACTGGTGAATATGCTATCCGTATCGTTACTCCGCCTTATTATGCTGATTCCCTGAAGATTGATAATAAGCCTGTTGATTACAATGGCGTTCATCCTGTTTACTCTTCTATTCTTGAAGGTAAGCTTAATGGCTGGCACATGGTTTATTATCCGCCGAAGGATCTTTACGGTGATAAGCTGGACTCTCTGGAATACGTTGTAATGCGTAATTCTAGCAAGTCTGAATCCGTTTACAAACTGTACTTCAATGTTAAGCCGGTAAACGATGCTCCTGTGGTTGACTCTACTCAGTTTACTATTGAAGAAAATAGTGCCGCAGGTACAGAAGTTACAGGTACTCTTAAGGTTACTGACGTTGATGATAAAATCTTCAGCTATGCGTTTGATTCTGCCGATAAGAATTACGAAAAGGTTTCTAGTCTCTTCGCTATTGACTCTAAGACGGGTGTGATTACCGCTAAGGGTGCTTTGAACTACGAATCTGCCGATAGCGTTCTTACCATTGGAATTTCTGTCAAGGATAGCAGCAAGTCTACTGGTGATTATAAGGATGCTTTAACAACTACTAAGACTGTTTCCATCCGTCTGATTGATGTGAACGAAAAACCGGTAATGGAACCTCAGTCCTTCGAGGTGATGGAAAATTCCAAGAAGGGTACTGAGGTTGGTACTGTTGTGGCAACTGATCCGGACCGTTCTACCGTTGACTTCGGTAAGCTGGTTTTCTCTATTCCTGAAACTGAAAATGTCCCGTTCGCCGTGTCCTCCAGTGGTGTAATCACCGTAACCGATAGCACCAAGCTGGACTATGAAAAGGTTAAGAGTATTTCCTTCAACGTTATCGTTAGCGATAAGGGTGATCCTTCTCTTAAGGATATTGCTCTGGTTACCATCAACATTGAAGACGAAAATGAACCTCCTGAATTCATTGATGATGGTAAAGATCACTACGATGTTAACGAACATGTTGCAGATAACTTTGAAGTTGCTCGTCTAAAGTTCGTTGATGGTGATGCCGCTGATTCAAAGATTACGGACTTTGTCCCCACTTTGACTGACAACAAGAAGACTTCTGGTAAGGTTAGCGCAGAAGACTTGTTCTCGCTTTCCATTGAAAAGGACGCCGAAAGTGATACTTTCTACGTAGTCATTTCTGTTGCAGATAGCGCAAAGCTTGACTATGAAAAGCTGGCTGCTTCTGAAAAGGCTGCTGTTTCCTTCGATGTAACCATTTCTATCAAGGATAACGAAGGTAAGGCTGGCTACAATGAAATTTCTATTGATCGCAAGCTTAACGTGATTGACGTGAATGAAGCTCCTACTGCAAAACCCTTCAGCAAGGAAATTGCTGAAAATCTGCCGACTGGTTCTGTAGTTGGTACTGTGGAAGCTTCTGATCCGGATACCAAGAATGCAACCTACAGCAAACTGACCTACTCCATTCCTGTAAACGAAGATGCAAGTACTGCAAATGATGTTCCGTTCACCATCAATGCTTCTACTGGTGTAATCACTGTTAAGGATGGCTCCAAGCTTGATTACGAAACGAATCCCAGCTTTACCTTCAAGGTTGAAGTGAAGGATATCGAATACACCGCAACTTCTACCGTTACGATTACTCTGTCTGACGAAGAAGAACCTCCTGAAATCATTCCGGATCCGTCTTGCGATGAGGAAAAGGAAGATTGCTGCGATCCGAACCTTGAAAATTGCTCTGATCCGATCGATCCGCCGGATACTACTTGCGTGACTAACTGCGGTTATATCAAGGGTGATACCCTTTATGTGAACGTTCGTGAAAATTCCAAGACTGGTACTCAGATTCTTAAGTACTACGTGAAGGATCAGGATGCCGGTGACCTTGTAAGCATGAAGGTTTATTTCGAAGACGTGTACAAGTCAGGTGCAGATTCCCTGTTTATAGTCTCTCCGACTTTGACTAAGGATACCAAGGGTAACTACTACTTCACTCTTACGGTGAAGGATGGCTCTAAGCTTGACTTTGAAAAGGTCAATGAAACGCATGTTCTCCGTATTATTGCCAAGGATGATGGCGGCAAGTCCGATGCCATCGTTCGTGTGATCAAGGTTGTTGACCTGAACGAAAAGCCGGTCGTGGAAGATTCTAAGAAGGAAATTAAGGAAAACCTGCCCAATGGTACTCCTGTGGATACCTTGGTTGCTTACGATCCGGATACCAAGCATGTGAAGGAATTCGGTACCTTGAGCTATGAAATCCTGGATTCTGCTAATGTGCCGTTTACTCTGGATTCCAAGAACCCGAAGATTATCAAGGTGAAGGACCGTACCAAGCTTGACTACGAAAAGACTTCCTCCTTTACCTTCTATGTTCGTGTAACGGATGGTACTCTGGCTGATACCGCTACGATTACCTTGACCTTGACCGACGAAGAAGAACCTCCTGAAATCATCGAAGACGACCCGAAGTGCGATGAAGAGAAGGAAGATTGCCACAAGTGCGATGCTACTATCCAGGATTGTGGTAAGCCGGTTGAGCCTCCTGTAGAATGCACCGAAAATTGCGGCTACATGAAGGGCGATACTGTCTATGTGAACGTCCGTGAAAATTCCAAGACTGGTACTAAGATCCTTGAATACTATGTCAAGGACCAGGATGCTGGTGACCTGGAATCCATGGAGGTGACTTTCGAAAACAAGAACAAGTCTGGTGCAGATTCCCTGTTTGCAATTACCAAGAAGCTGGACAAGGATGCAGATGGCGACTACAAGTTTGTTCTGTCTGTTAAGGATAGTGCAAAGCTTAACTACGAAAAGATCAATGAAGTTCATCGCCTCCTCATCATCGTAAAGGATGATGGCGGTAAGGCTGACTCTATCCTCCGTGTAATCAAGGTTGTGGATGTGAACGAAGCACCCACCATCAAGGATAACCTGAAGGGTAAAGTTGACGAAAACAGCAAAGTTGGCGTGGTTGCAGCCACAATGTCCGCATCCGATCCGGATATTAAGCACCCGGAAATCTACGGAAAGCTGACCTACACTGTCGTCGAAGAAGGCACCCCGTTCAAGATGGATTCCAATAAGGTGGTGGTTGCCGATGGTTCCATGCTGAACTACGAAAAGGATTCTCTCTATACCATTCATGTCCGCGTGACGGATGGAGAGTTCGCCGCAACCGCCCTGGTACAGATTAAGCTGAACAATACCAACGAAGAACCGTTTATCAAGTGCCTTGAAGACGACGACAACTGTGAAGGTCCTTACGATATTGCTGAAAATTCCGCAACGGGTACTGAAATCCATACCTTCGCCGTGATGGACGACGATAAGGATCCCGCTTACCGTCTGAACTCCGCTTCTATCTCTGATATGCAGGGTACTAACGCTAGGGATCTGTTCGCTATCAAGTTCAATGTGGACTCCTCTCAGGTGACCGTCTATGTGAAGGATGGTTCCAAGCTCGACTACGAAAAGGTCCAGCCGTCTTACACCGTGAAGATCAAGATCTCTGACGCAATGGGTGTCGCTGACTCCGTTATCCGCGTGATTAACGTGATAGACGTGAACGAAGCCCCGTCTATTGCCGACAGTTCCTTTGCTGTTGCTGAAAACACCAAGAATGGTACTGTGATTGGTTCTCTGAGAGCTTCCGATCCGGATATCAAGAATGTTCTTTTCAGCAGCTTGAGCTATGAAATTGTGGACGAAGTTCCCTTCAAGATGGATTCCAACAAGATTGTGGTTGCTGACTCCAAGAGCCTGAACTACGAAAAGGTTACCGAATTCTACTTCGACGTCCGTGTTACTGACGGCGGTAATCTCACCGATCTTGCTACGGTATATGTGAAGTTGAGCAATGTGGATGAACCTCCGCAGATTGATACTATTCCGCCTTGCGATCCTGAAGTTGAAGTTTGCCATGCATGCGACGCAACTATCGAAGATTGCGATAATGAAGATGATCCTCCTCCTCCGACCTGTACTGAAAACTGCGGTTACATGAAGGGCGATACCGTTTACGTGAACGTCCGTGAAGATGCTCCCGCAGGTACCAAGATCCTGGAATACTACGTGAACGACGAAGATGCTGGCGACCTGGAAACCATGAAGGTTACCTTCGTGGATAACAACAAATCCGGCTCTGACACCCTGTTCACTATTACTCCGACTCTGGTCAAGGACGAAAAGGGTTACAAGTTCGTCTTGGCGGTTACCGATAGCGTTGACTACGAAACCACCAAGCATTCTCATCAGATGACCATCATCGTCGAAGATGCTGCGGGTCTTAAGGATTCCGTCTTCCGCGTCATCAACATTGTTGACGTGAACGAACCTCCTTACATTGTGAAGGCCGACTTCGACCTGAAGGAACATAATAAGGAAGGTGCTACCGTCGGTACCATCGAATGGGGTGACGATAGGGATATGGACGGTGTTTCCAATCCGGCCTTCCGCGACAACCGCGTGGTGGCTGTGGACGGTGCAACCGATATCTTTGATGTGGACTCCCTTGGCGTAATCACTGTCAAGAAGACTTTGAACTACGAAACCGACGATTCCACTTACACCTTGATTGTAAGCGTGGTGGACAAGACTGATCCTACCTTGAAGTCTACTGAAACCATGACCATCCATCTGAAGAATATTCCGGAAACTCCGGTAATCACTTCTACCGAATTCTCTGTTGATGAAAATCCGGCAGACCGAAAGGTTATCGGTACCCTCACTTCCGAAGACTTGGATGACCTGAAGAATGAAGAAACTCGTACTTACACTCTTATCGGTACCAGTGAATTTGTCAAGGTTACCGAAAATGGTGAAATCGTGGTGATTAACAAGGATAAGTTTGACTACGAAACTGTGGATTCCTTCACCATCAAGGTTAAGGTTACTGACCCGCAGGGCGTATCCTCCGACACTACGGTTACGATCAAGATTAACGATGTGAACGAAGCTCCGAATCTGGATGACAAGCCCATCACCGTTTCCGAACATACCGCTCCGGGTACTGTGATCGATACCTTGAAGGCTACTGACCCGGATAAGGATCCTACGAAGCGCGAACTGACCTACACGATTGTCGACGGTGATACTAGCCTCTTCGAAATTGACTCGAAGACTGGTGTAATCACCCTGAAGGATTCCCTGGACTATGAAAAGGCTAAGGAACATATCCTGAAGGTCGAAGTTTCTGACGGAGAATTTGCTGACATTGCAAAGATTACCGTGAATGTCGAGAACGTGGAAGAAAAATCCGTCGTGGAAATCCAGATGGTGGATGATGGTGACTCCCTGTGGGTTCGTCCTGACTCTGTCTACACCAACCGTACGGATGTGACAATCTGCTGGACTGAGGATGGTCGAGACTACTGCAGCGATACCACCATGACAGAAGGTATCCACACCATTATCAAGACCTTCAAGGATCCCAAGAAGGACTTCCCGGGTGCTGATACTGTGGTTATCCAGATTAGCACTTCAGCTCCGCAGGTGATCGTTTCTGCTAAGGCTGATGGCTTGAGCGATGGTAGCATCTTCACCTTGGATGAAGGTGTGCTTGCAGGCGATACCAATATCTACGTGAACGATTCCAAGAATGACATCCAGGTGACCATCAAGGATCCTGTCAACAAGAAGGACTCTACCTTCACCGTGAAGCTGGATCTTGAAACTGTGGATGTTTCCGATAAGGACCTGGAATCTGTATCGAACATCGCTGAAAAGGGTAAGCTGACCTTGAATGAAAATCCGAAGATTCCCGCAAGCCGTACTCCGGTGAACGGATCTGAAGTGAAGGTTTTCTACACTGAAGAAGTGGATGGCAAGAAGGTTGAAGTTTCCTACTACACCGATAAGAACGGCGATGTCCTGAAGACTCCTGTAATTATCGATGGCAAGGTGGATTCTATCGAGGTGATTACCGTCTCTTATGAAACTAAGATTGGCGGTAGGGACGTGGTTGTTTCTTACCAGGCTGATGCAATTACCGGCCAGGTGCTGAACGTGTCCTCTGACGGTATGCTGACCTACGATGACAAGATCGTGGTCGAAAGTGTTCCGGATGGCAAGCCCAGCGCAAAGGACACCACCGTTTCCAATACCACCGAAGTTAGCGTTGGTTCCTACAAGGTTACCTACGAATACGAAGATGAAAAGCACAACACTATCGTGGTTACTTACACCGTCGACGAAAAGGGTAACATTGTGAAGAACGGTGATGGCGACATTGGTTACAAGGTCTCCTACACCTACGAAAATAAGTTCGGCAACTCTGCAACTCAGTCTGTGTTCATCGTGCTTGACCAGAAGCCGCCTGTAGTGAAGATCGTAAGCCCCGAATACGGCTCCAAGATTCGTGCTAACTCTGTGGAAGTGGTCTGGACCGTTAATGGTGTCGTTCAGGATACCTTGACTCTCCAGGGTCTCAAGAAGGGCTTCCAGTGGATCAAGCGTGAATACCGCGATAAGGCTGGCAACACTGCAGTCGACTCCGTGGCTGTCCAGGTGAAGGATGCTAAGTCCATGGAAATCGAAGTGGTCGAAGCCGTAACCGAAATGAACGTGGAAAAGGTTGAAGAATACTATGCCTCCAACCCGCCGAAGAAGGGTGAAACCTTTGCTGTTAGCGTGGCAAATCCCTCTACCGGCAAGGAAGTTGAAGCTCTGACTGGTGGTAGCTATGGCCAGGAAGATGGCACCTTCAAGACTCCGTATCCGGGTGTTGAGGGTAATGGCCACCTCGGTCCGACCTTGGCTATGGAGGTCCGCCTGCCTGTGGTGAACGACGTTGCTGGTCTTGCAACCTTCGATGACCTTATTCTTTCCGATGGTACTATCTCTAGCCGCGGCGTGAATAGTGACCGATGCAAGATGGCAGAAGAATACGAAGCCATGGGTCTTGTCGTTGACACCCTGGTGAAGGATACCTCTGTCTGCGTGAAGTTCACTCAGGAGCAGTACGTTGAAAAGTTCTGCGAAGACGATGTCGACCTTACGGGTGACTTGAGCAAGATCAACCTGTATTCTACTAGAATGCATGCTAAGGTCTGGATTTACACCTCTATTGGTGGCTTCGTAGATTACTACAACTTCAAGGTGGACCTGAACGATCCGGATTACACTGACAATGCTGGTGTCTTGAACATGTACTTCGAACAGAAACCGGATAAGAATGGCGAAATCCATACGGAAGACGGCCGCGTAATGGCTACCGGCGCTTACCTCTACAAGGTTGAAGCCGATATCCGTGCAAAGCTGCGCTGCTCTCTGCCTCCGTTCGACGAAGTTTCCTCTACCAACAAGAAGAAGGGATCTGTCGTCAAGAAGTCTGACGAACTGCTGAAGCCCTTCGGTTACAAGAGACCTTCCAAGAAGTAATCGGAAATATTTGAGTAAAGAGCTCGGCCAAGCCGAGCTCTTTTCGTATAAAAACGTAAATTAGGTAAAAAAGGATTTGATTATGGGTATTGAAGAACGTTCTACGCTTGTGTATTCTACTGAACTGGGTGGCCGCGTCAAGCAGGAAAAGCCCAAGGCTGAACGCCCCAAGGGGGATGGCACCGTCCGTATCCAGCTGAAGCGCCTGGGTGGCGGCAAGATGGCAAGTGTTGTGACGGGCTTGCCCCTGGATGAGGATGAGCTGAAGGATTTGGGCCGTCAGCTGAAGCAAAAGTGCGGTGTGGGCGGTTCCGTAAAGGATTTTACCATTGAAATACAGGGCGACAAGCGCAATATCCTGAAACAGGAGTTGGAGAAGAAGGGCTATACCGTCAAATTGGCCGGCGGTTAGTTGTTCTATATCACCTACTGAAAATATTTCTAAACACTTTTCGAGAAAAAAGTCTATTTTCTTATGGTAAAAAATGAAAAGAGGGCTTATGTTCGAAAAGTGTTCTTTGCTTCATGGTTTGGCCATTTTGGCCCTTGTTCCTGCGATGGCTTACTCTGCTCCTGCAGCGGGTAAGGTTCGTTCCGTATTGGGTACCGTAGAACGCCAAAAAATCAGTCAGACTGATTGGAATGCCCTTCGCGCAAACTCTAACGTTTTCCAGTCCGACAAGGTCCGTACGGGTGAAGCTTCCGAAGTGATCTTTAATCTTCCGGACGGAAGTTCCATTACCATTGCAGAATTTGCCGAAGTTGAATTGGCAACTCTGTTGCAGCCTAACGACAAGGGTGGCTTTGAAACCCGAATCGACATTAAGAAGGGCCACATCAACTTTGCGGTTGAAAAGCTGAAACAGAAAAACTCCACCTTTAAGTTCAAGACCGGTACCGCAACTGCATCTATTCGCGGTACGGAAGGTTACGTAGGCGGTGAAGGCGTGTTCTTCGCTGGCCTTAAGACCGGTAAGCTTGAAATTGTTCCCGAAGGTAAGGATACTCCCGTTTCTATCGTAGCGGGTGAAACCACCTTCGGTAAGGATTCCCTGGTGGTGTTGAAGCTTGCTTCTTCCGGTCATCCCCGCTTTGCCAAGAAGCTGGAAAAGTTGCTTGCCGATCCTTCCAAGGACTTGAATGCCCTGGTGGTGGAAGTTCAGAAGGCTGACTCCTCTTTCCAGCAGCAGCTGAAGGACGAAGCTGATAGCTCCGCTGTGAACGCTCTTCCCTCCAATGGCTTTACGATCAAGACTTCTTCTCCTGCGGAAGTTTGCGCCCAGGGTCTGGAAGTGGAAGGTTACTACCGCACTGCAGACTCCAATGCCACTATGACCATCAAGGTGGGAAGTGTTTCCTCTGGAAACTTGATTACCGCTGCTGATGGCCAGGCTCATGCTTTCAACCACAAGGTTTCCATCTCTGATGAAAACGGCCTCTGGACTGCAAACAAGGCTACCGTGACCTTTAGCGGTGCAGGTGTGAATGATTCCAAGACTCTTAACCTGAATGTGAACCGAGCCTGTGGCGACGTGAACCGTAAGGCTCCCGTG
This sequence comes from Fibrobacter sp. UWR4, assembly GCF_003149045.1. Taxonomy (NCBI): domain Bacteria; kingdom Pseudomonadati; phylum Fibrobacterota; class Fibrobacteria; order Fibrobacterales; family Fibrobacteraceae; genus Fibrobacter; species Fibrobacter sp. UWR4. Next base: position 86,302 of record NZ_QGDU01000001.1, read on the forward strand.
GTTTCCATTAGTTCTTACGACTCCCTGCGTTGCGCTGCCAATATTTCTGTTGGTAACATGCAGAACGATGCCGGTATCTTTGCTGTGGAAGTGGATGGCGCTCCGATGTCCGAAGATGCCATTACCCGTAACGTCCAGCAGAGAATCAAGCTGAAGAGCGGCAGCCACGAGTACCTGATGAGGGCTGAAGACCAGGCTGGCAACAAGACGGAAGTGAGCCGTGTCATGGGCTGCTATCCTATGAAGCGCTTTAATGTGGATGTGGATGGTCCTACTAAGGAACTGGTAACCGCACCTCCTCTGGGATCTCCGGATAGTCCGGCTCGTCTCGTGAAAACACTTCAATTTAGAGTAAAGATTCCCGAAAATAATCCGGAATTTTTGTACAAGGTTCTTGTGAAGCAGAACGGAAAGATTATATTACAAGAGACGCTTTCCCAGATTCAGAATCTGGATTATCAGTTGCCTGTAGAACTGTCCCGTGAATTGCCGAACCGCATTGAAATTGAGGTTACCCATAAGAGCGGATTCAGGGCTAAGGCTAAGAAAGTTTACGAGGTCTCTCCGAGATGATGAAAAGAGTTTTCTCTTTAACAGCTGTATTTGCAATGGCACTCCATGTGAGTGCTTTTGCTGTTGATAACGAAAACGTCAAGGGTGGCGTTATTAGCGGTTTTCTCAAGAAGAGCGAATCTCCTTATCTGGTGAAGGAGACTCTCGTTGTTCCTAAGGGAAAGGCCCTGGTTGTTGAGCCTGGCGTTGTTGTGGAATTTAATGACGGTACGGGCCTGGATGTCCGTGGCGGCTCTTTGGCTATTATGGGCCAGACCAATAGTCCGGTAGTCTTTAAGGCTAAGGGGACGTTCTGGAATGGTATTTCCGTAACGGGCGAAAAGAAAACGGAAATTCAGGACCTGCAGATTCTCAATGCCGAATATGGTATTGCTGTGGAAAATGGCTCCCTGGATTTAAAGTCCGTGACGATCGATAGTCCTGATCGTATAGGCCTTCATGTCCGTAATGCCTCCGTTGATGCTCAGTGGATGACTGTATCCAATGGTTCTAACGTAGGTGTTTGGGCTTCCGAAAATTCAAAGCTCAAGATTTCCAGTTCTAACTTGAATGGAAACCGCATGGGTCTGGTTGTTTCTGAAGGCGCCGATGTGAATATCCAGTCTACTGGCATTCGTCAGAATGATGTGGGTGTTTTTGTTCAGGGCGATCATCAGTTTTCCCAGCGCGCTCTTGTGGTGGAAAAGAATAAGATTGGCCTTGCTTCCCAGGAACGTCCTGATCCGGAATTCAAGAATTCAGTGGCCAAGAATAATGACCGCAGGCTTCTAAGAAAGACGGGAATGCTGGAGTCCACCTTGGGGGATGAACCTGTAAATCCCTATGCAAATGCCATGGTTGCCATGGAAGCCGAAGCAAATTCCGAAGATGGTTGGAAGGTTTCCGGTAACATTGTTCTAGACCTTGGACACCATTGGGTGTATATGTCTCACAATCGTTCCGACGATATGATTGTGGGCGAGGATACTATTTATCATGGCGACCGCTACAAGAATTATTTCCAGGTGCCGGGACTGTTTGCCAACTGGATTGCCAGCGTGGTAATGGAATCCCCTACGGGTAAGACGATTGAAATTTCTACGGATGTTTCCAGCGATAAATGGAATTCCTTTAACGTACATTCTTTCCAGGCATCTTACACCGATGAATACCAGAAGTTGGTTCTTGGTAATCTTTTTGCTAACGGTGGTGAAATTTCCCTGGCTGGTATTAACGTTCTTGGTGCGTCCTATGAACTTGAACTGTTCAAGAATGCTTTTAAGAAGCACATGTTTGAATTGTCTGGTTTTGTCGGTGAAGCTCAGGCTCCCAAGGTGATTGGTACCAGGGATCGTGACATGTATAACGAATACATTGACGATGGTGAAGCTGTTGCCCAGAAGATGGTGGCTGGTACCAAGATTCTCTGGAACATCCATCGTCGCTTTGATGGTGCTCTTGGATTTATCGGCAGTAAGGACTATATGAACGATCCGTTCCTGAGAGATGGCATGGCTGATGACGTCAATACTGCATCTCCCATCATTGCTTCCAGAACCTTGTTTGCCGAAGGCAACTGGCTTGTTTATCCGGGTGATATCAAACTGAATGGCCAGGTGGCTGTAGGTGTTGCCGATACTGCAAATGCTGCCGCGATTCGCGCCATGAATAGCGTGTTTACCAGCGCTGGCCTTGATGCTTCTGACTTCTCCTTGCTGAATCGCCTGATGAAGAATCCTTCTGCAGTGAATAGCTTGTCTCAGGAACAGCTGGAATCCATCTTTGGCGATAATTCCATGATGACTGTTGGTGATATGAAGAAGAAACTTCAGAGTCTTCTGGCTGAAGCGAAGGCTCGTGTGAAGGAATTTGAGCCTAAGGATTCCCGTCCTTCCAATCCGGATTTCTGGAATTATAAGAATTGGGCCATTGCTGGATCCTTTGAATGGTCTAACGATAATACCTTTGTTGAAGGTTATTTCAAGTATGTGGGTGCTGGTTATTATAGTGCTGGTTCTCCGGACATGCAGCAAAATACCCGCTTGTATGGTGGTAACTTGAAACAGAAGATTACGGACTTCTGGAAGCTGAACTTTGGCTATGACATCAACATCGAAAACGCAGACGATGGTAATGGCGGTTACAACATCATTGGCTTTGGTGAAGGTGAAAAGTGGGGCGTTGCGGGTGCTGATGGCAAGTGGCTGAAACAGCATAACCAGGACGAAAACCGTACCTTGTATATTCATAATGGTTACCTGACTAATGAATTCAAGATTCTTGATAATCTGTCTCTGTCCCTGAAGTATGGCTTTGATTATCGTACCCGTAGCACCGCTACAAGACTTTACCCCAGCTTCGAAGCTGCTTCCGGTATTTATGAGGACAGCTGGTTCAAGCCCAGATCTGGAAAGTCTACCATGTCCTTTGTGGAAAATGGTGACACGATTCGCATAGATGCCGAACGTTGGGAAAAGTATCGCGAATTGCAGGATGAAGATTATCTGGCTTCCATGTTTGAAGAAAATCTCCTGAAGCATACGATTGATCTTGCTGTGACTTACAAGTTCCCCAAGAATGTGCTGAAGGTGGGTGGTACCTGGGTTTATCGTACGGACCTGTCTAAATTTGGCGAAGATGGCTTGCTGGATGGTTTCAACTTCTCCAATAAGACTTATGGTATCCTCGGCTACTACTTCCATGGTGGCGACTACTTCGAACAGCGTTATCCTGTATCCTTGACGACTACTCTGGACTTCATTCGTAACACGGTCAGCGTGATGCCCCGTTACAAGATTTACAATCGTGACGACATGACTGAATTCGAATGGACTTTGTCTGATAACATGACTATCCCTGTGGTGAAGGACTTCCTGGATGTTTCCCTGAATGGAAACTTCCGCCAGAATTTCCTGGATAGAACAGTGGATGGTGAAGATCTGGATGAAATGGAAATTGACGTAGATGGCGCAATCTCCCTGAGATTCCATCATACTGCATCCTTGTTTACGGACTGGACTTTGGGCGCTGTCTATGATTACAGACCGGACAATCGTGCGGACCAGTACAAGGATTTCTACGCCATCGTTTCTTTGAATTATTCCTTCTAATATGCTCCATATTGGTTGCCACTTATCCTCTTCGGACGGTTTTCTCGCAATGGGTAAAACCGCCCTTTCTATTGGTGCGGATACTTTCCAGTTCTTTACCCGAAATCCCCGTGGGGGAGCGGCAAAGCCTTTCGACAAGAATGACGCGGCTAAGCTTGTGGAACTGATGGAAACGAATCAATTCGCTCCTATTTTGGCTCACGCTCCCTATACCCTGAATGCCTGTGCCGCTGATGCGGGCTTGCGTCAGTTTGCGGAAGATGTGATGGCCGATGATATTTTCCGTATGGATCATTTTCCGGGGGCCATGTACAATTTCCATCCGGGTAGTCATGTGAAGCAAGGCGCCGATGTGGGAATTGACTTTATTTCCTCCATGTTGAATCGCTTGCTGAAACCGGCCCAGAAGACCACGGTCCTTCTGGAAACCATGGCAGGAAAAGGCTCCGAGGTGGGACGAACCTTTGAAGAAATCCGTGCCATTTTGGACCGGGTGGAACTGAAGGACAAGATGGGCGTTTGTCTGGATACTTGCCATGTTTTTGACGGTGGCTACGACATTGTGGACCATCTGGATGATGTTTTAGGGGAGTTTGACAAGGTGATTGGCCTGAATAAGCTTAAGGCGATTCATTTGAACGACAGCAAGAATCCTATGGGCAGCCATAAGGACCGTCATGAGGTCATTGGAGGCGGTTTTATTGGCTTGGAGGCCCTTGTAAGGGTTGTAAATCACAAAAGCCTGAGGGAATTGCCGTTTTATCTGGAAACTCCCAATGAATTGCCTGGGTATGCCGCTGAAATTAAGCTGATGCGGGAGAATTATCGTTAATCGTTTCCCTTTAGGTGTGGTTCTTGCGGTAAACGACAAAAATTAAAAGGAGCCTGCTCGGTGGTCTCCTTAAAATGTATTCTTAAGGCATGAAAACCCCTGTTCGCTATAATCATGTAGGTTACACCCCCGAGGCTTCCAAGACGTTTTTTGTGGATGTGAAAGCATTCCCTTGCCAGGGGTCCTTTTGCATTCTTGACGACCAGGAAAAAATTGTATATGAAGGCTCCCTGACGGAAGGGTCTTTTGGTCATCGTGGAGTTTGCGATTACTCTGGCGAAACTTTATGGACGGGTGATTTTTCCGCAGTAACTGTACCGGGTAAGTACTGCATTTCCGTTGCGGGTAAGAGTGGCGCTGATTGCAGGACGGAGTATTTTGAAGTTTCTAATAGCTGGATTGGTAAACAGGTAAAGGCCAATATCAAGTCCTTCTTCTACCAGCGTTCTGGCGTGGAATTGCCGGAAGAGTTTGCAGGGAAGTGGGCAAGACCTGCTGCACACCTGGATGATAACATTGGATTCCATTGTATGATGGAGCGTGAAGGAACCTGGAACGCTCATGGTGGCTGGTACGATGCTGGCGACTATGGCAAATACATCGTGAATGGTGGCATTTCCGTTGGAACACTTCTGCTGGCTTGTCAGATTGCTCCTGAAGCGGAGGCGGTGAATGTGGGTGGTTCCTTTGAACAGCCCTACAGCCTGAAGGATGAACTGCGTTTTGAACTGGATTTCTTTTTGCGGATGCAGGATCATGATGGTGGCGTTTTCTTTAAGGTGACCCCCGAACATTGGGACGGCTTTATTTCGCCCCGAGATTCTGACCTGCTGCAAAAGCGTCTGGTGCTTGGAAAATCCACCACGTCCACCTTGAACTTTGCGGGTGCATTGGCTCAGGCTTCCTGCGTTTTCCGTAAGGAGGACGAAACTTTTGCGGACCATTGCCTGGACGCATCTGTTGCGGCTTACCGCTGGGCCGTCAAAAATCCCGCAGCCGACTGGCCTCATAATACAGAGGGGAGCGGTGGCTATGGGGATGAACATTACGACGACGAATTTTTCTGGGCTCGTGCCGCGTTGTTCTGTGCTTTGGACGCTGCCGGACGTAACTGTGACCCGCTTTTTGATGAAGTCCGTAAGATGTTGCCTGCTGACATGGAAAAGAATCCTGCAGCGTTGGGAATGGACTGGCGCGATACTCAGAACATGGGCTGGAACCTGCTTGCCTTGCAGGACATCGATGCCGACCTGCAGAAGTCTGCACGTAAGACCCTGGAAGGTGTCGTTACTGAAACTTTGAGGTTGCAGAAGGAAGACGCCTATGGCCTTTCCATCCGTCGTTTCATTTGGGGCAGTAACGGTGAAGTGGCAAATCATGCCTTGACGATGCTTGTGGTAGATCAGTGGAAAAAGGATGCCGAGTTACGTGCGGCTAGTCTTGAAATGATGAACTTCGTCTACGGAAGAAATCCGGTAAATACTTGCTTTGTAACCGGTGCTGCCTGGAGTTCTCCTAAGCATCCCCATCATCGCTTAAGTCATTCCGATGGCGTTGCAGAACCGATCCCTGGCCTTGTGGTGGGGGGCATTAACTGCGATCGCCAGGATGGCCATCGTGCCCCTCATTATCCGGGTGACTTGCCGGGATTATCCTATACGGATGAACGCTGCTCTTTTGCCAGTAACGAAACTGCCATTAACTGGAGTTCGCCACTTACAGCGGTGCTCCTACTTCTTAGCTAAAGAATCTTTCTTAGACTCTGTCTTAGATTCGGTCTTTACGGAATCCTTTGCGGGTTCCGTTTTTTCTGTATTGACCTTAAGTGTATCTGCGGTAGCGGTATCGGCGGTTACGGTCGTCTTTAATTTTTCCTGGACCTTTGGTATCAGGGACTGGAGGTTGACTACGGGGCTTTTACGCTGTTCATATTCCTTCAGGGATACGATAGGCTTGTAATAAGTGGAATCACCTGCAGTGAGTTCGCCTGCGGGCCACAGATCGAAGATGGATGCTGCGGTAGCGAGCCACTCGCGAAGCCAGTGTTTACGGGATTCGCGATTGGAATACCAGCTGTCTGCGCTGAACTGGTAATGATGAATGTCTACGGTCTTGTATACAGGAGTTTCGCCAGAAAGCGTTTCGAAAATTCTCTTGACGCGATGAGTGGCAGGGGCGCTAGTCAGCAGGAGAACCGTGTCTGCCTTATGCTTCTTGAGCCAAGGAATGATGGTGTAGGCTTCGCCGATGGTGGAGGCATCGTCGTGAGGGGCGAGAAATACAGCGCTACTGTCAAAGGATCCTTGCTGCATAAATTCTTCAGCATAGAATTCCGCGTTGTTTCTGTTGCGCAGGCAGCGACGTCCAAGAATCAGAACGGAGTCCACCTTGCTGTTAGACATCAGGTTGGCGGCAAAATCAATGCGTTCCATATCTGCAGACTGTCCATCTAGGACAGCGACCCATTTGGCGTGTTCAAATTCATCGTCGTCTACCAGCCAATGCCCGCTTTGGGTCATGATCAAGTAAAAGACAATGATGGCGAGAACTGCTGCTGCTCCGGCTATGCTTGCGGCAAGACGTCTTGCGCGGATTTGCTTTTTACTGAGAGTCTTGGACATGAGAACCTCCGATGACGTTATGGTTCAGTCTTGTACAGGACGGCATCTTCACCGTCGGAGTAATATTTCTTGCGGACGTTATAGGGCTTGAACTTGTTCTTTTCGTAGAACTTGCGGGCTTTTGTATTCCCTTCTCGAACTTCCAGGAAACAACAGTCCCCGTTTGTGAAGTCCAGCAGGGAAAAGCCTGCGTCAAGCAGTTGCTGGCCGATGCCCTTTTGCTGTTGGCTGCCTGTTGTTGCAATGCTTAGCAGCTCGGAGTCGGGACCCATGATGTGAAAGATGGAGTAGCCCAGAATTTTCTGGTCTTCTTCATAAACATAACAGGCGGCGTAGGTTGCCGTGACTTCGCAGGTAAACTGCTTTTCGTTCCATTCCTGAAACTGCAGTTCTTCCTGAATGGCAAGAACTGCGGGAATGTCGGCAATTTCCATCTTGCGAATCGGCATGGGGGACTGGACTCTCGGGTAGGCTTACTTTAGCTTCTCGAAATAGGAGGGCTGAATGTAGTTGGCCTCCTGAATGAGACTTGCCTTGACGGACTGGAACAGCGGGGCCCACTGGTTAAGAGGCTTGCCTGTGTCAAGAACGGTTGTGGCACCGATTTCGGCGAACAGGTTCTTCAAAGTTTCGTCGGCAGAGGCTGCCTCGTCAATGACGACCGTCTTTGCGGGTGCCTCCTTTAGACGTTCTACCACTTCGGCCGTTTCGATAAAGCTTTCTTCTGCCTTGCCGTTGGCTGTCTGACGCAAATACCAGTAACCGGGACGAGCCTTGACGACAACGGCTACATCGGCGGAGGCGCAGGGGCTGCCGAAGCATTCCAGAGCCTGCAGGGTGCTGACTCCGTACAGTTCGCGTTTGCCACTAAAGCATAAGCCCTGGCAGAAGGCGACACCAGTGCGAAGACCGCTAAAGGATCCGGGGCCGACAGTAACGAGGACTCGCTTGATGTCGTCCAGCTTGGCGCCTACGCGTGTTAGCAGTTCGTCCAGAATTGCCGATGCAGTCTCACCACGGGCGGCTGCGTCTACAGTTTCCTGGTACAAACCAGAAGCGCTGTCGGACAGCCCCATGGAAATTCCCTTACGGGATGTATCTACGAATAAGTCCATACTAGCGCTTGATGTACAGGCTCTTGTCGATAATCATATCGATGAGCTGGCTGTAGGTAATGCCGTTGCAAGCAGCCTGCTGGGGGAGAAGGCTGGTGGGTGTCATACCCGGCAGGGTGTTGGTTTCGATTGCGAACAATTCGCCGTCCTTGGTGATACGAACGTCGGTACGGCTGTAGCCTGCACCGCCCAAGGCGTAGTGGGCGTTCTTTACCAATTCCTGAATGCGTGCGGTCAGTTCCGGAGCGAATTCTGCGGGAGTGACTTCCTTACATTCGCCATTGTACTTGGCTTCGTAGTCAAAGTATTCGCGGGTGGTCATGCGCATTTCGGTGGGCGGGAGGGGCTTTTCGCCTTCGATGTAGCCGCAGCTTGCTTCGCCACCGGCAATGAACTTTTCGCAGAGAAGACGGTTGGAATCCTTGAACAGATCCTGGGCAATCTTGCCTGCTTCGTCCAGGTCCTTGGCAATGCCGATACCGATGGAGGAACCTCCCAGAGGGTCCTTGATGACCAGGGGGAATCCCAGTTCGTCAGAAACGTTAACCAGAGTGTCTCCAGTAAAGTCGTGCTTCCAGATTACGCGGTAAGGCGGGGTGGGGATGCCATTGGCGCGGTAGATTTCCTTGGACTTGATCTTGTCCATGGCGAGGGCGGATGCCAGAAGTCCGCAACCGGTGTAGGGAATGCCCCAGTTTTCAAGAAGTGCCTGGATATGGCCATCTTCGCCCCACTTGCCGTGGAGGGCCAGGAATGCGATGTCTGCGTCCGGCAATTCAGAGAGGGCTGGGTTCTTCTTGGTGTTTGCAGCAGTGCCTTCCAGACCGCGGAAGTAGTTCACGGAGAAGTTATCCTTCTGGTAGGGGGACAGTTCCCGGGAAGACCAGTGCCAGGTACCATCCTTGTCGATGAGGACCGGGTGAATATTGTACTTGTCCGGATTCATTGCGCGGACAACACCAGTACCGCTAACGACAGAAACATCATGTTCGGTGGACGGACCACCCATCAAAACGAGAACGCGCATACGTGCCATTGTAAGCCTCTTTGATAAAAACTTTTACGGGAATAATGTAGTTATTTTACTGGGCGTGGGCCGTCTAGTCGGTTCTGTATACGGATGTATCTAATAATTCGTGCGGATTGTTGCATGAGTCGCAAAAAGGATTATATATTTCTATCAGAAAAAATTGAGAAGAGGTAAAAAATGAAGGTCTTTGTTACTGGTGGAACTGGTTTTATTGGTCATTATGTGGTCAAGGCTCTGCTTGCTCGTGGTCATGAGGTTGTTGTCGCCACACGTCATCCCAATAAGGTCCCCAGTATGAAGGTTCAGCCGGGTGTCTCTTTCGTAGAATGCGCCCTGACAGATTTTGACAAGATGGCGGAAGGCCTGGTGGGCTGTGATGCCTGTATTCATGTGGCTCTGGGTTGGGGCGAAACTCCCGTAACCATGCTTATGAACGATACCCGCGCTACGGTGAACTTGCTGGAAGCAGCTGCCCGTGCAGGATGCAAGAAGTTTATCTATACCTCCAGTACTGCGGCAATGGGCCGTATGCGCCCCGCTATGCGCGAAGTGACTAGCAACCTGCCCATGGATCTTTACGGCGCTACTAAGGCTGCCGGCGAGGCTTTCGTTCTGGGTTTCTCCCATGGTTATGGCGCTCAGTTCCCGGAAGTGAAGATGACCCGCAACATTATCCGTCCGGGTTATACCTTCGGAAATCCCGCGTGGAATGATGGCTGCAGCCAGCCGGACCGCCGTTTCTTCACTATGGCCCAGGCTGTGAAGGAAGGCCGTGACATCAATATCATCAAGAATGATGGAACCCAGTTTATTCACGCAAGCCAGCAGGCTGAACTTTACATAAAGGTTCTGGAATCCGACAAGAACGAAGAAATTTTCTTGGGCTTGAGCGAATCCTGGATGAGCTGGAAGGAAATTGCCGAAATGATGATTGCCTTGAAGCCGGGCACAAAGTCCAAGATTGTGGAAACCGACCTGGGCTGGGCTGATGAACCGACCTTGTTTGACGTAAGCAAGATTAAGGATGTTTTCGGACTGTCCTTCAATGCCCATGGTTTCATGGAAGATCATGTGAAGTGGACCTTTGAACAGGTGTAACTGCTAAATACAAGCGCCTGTAACGAAAAGAGGCTCGCCTAGGCGAGTCTCTTTTTGCATTTGTAGGTTTTCGAGATTTAACCGCAGCGGAACTTGTCTGCGTCGATGCCGATGTAGTCGGGATAGTCGTTGTTGAAGCAAGCGGCGCAGTAGTTTTCGCCTTCGCCGGTACATTCCTTCATGCCTTCTACGCTGAGGTAACCTAGGCTTTCTACGCCCAGCATCTTTGCGATTTCGTCGGGAGTCATGGAGCTGGCTGCAAGTTCGCCCTGGCTGGGGAAGTCCATGCCGAAGAAGCAAGGATGGGCCACCGGAGGAGATGCAATGCGAATGTGGACTTCGAGAGCGCCTGCGTCACGGAGCATTTTGGAAAGGATTTTCAGGGTGGTGCCACGGACGATGGAGTCTTCCACTACGCAGACGCGTTTGTTCTTTAAAACGCCTTCGATGGGGTTGAACTTCAGTTTTACCTTCTGTTCGCGGACGTTCTGGGTGGGGTCGATGAAGGTACGGCCCACATAGTGGTTACGGAGTAGTCCGATTTCAAAGCGGATGCCGCTGGCCTGTGCGTAGCCCAGGGCTGCGGTCGTTGCACTGTCCGGAACGGAAATGACGATATCTGCGTCGACGGGGCATTCCTTAGCCAACTGCTTACCCATCTTGCGGCGGACCTTGTCGCAGGACTGCTCGAAGATCTTGGAATCCGGACGGCTGAAGTAGATGTATTCGAAAATGCAGTGGGCCAGACGGTCTTTCTGGGTGAAACGTTCGGAATGGAGGCCGTTGGTCGTAATGGTAAGAAATTCACCAGGCTGGATGTCGCGAACGTAGTTGGCGCCTAGCAAGTCGAAGGCGCAGGTCTCGGAGGCCACGCACCAGGATTTTCCCATGCGGGCAATGGAGAGGGGGCGGAAACCGAAGCCGTCGCGGGCTACATACATGGTGTCCTTGCTAATGAAAATCAAACAAAAACAGCCGGTGAACTTGGTAATGGCTTTCTTGATTGCTTGTCCCAAATCATCGGCTTCTGTGCGTGCGATTTCATGAAGAAGAATTTCTGAGTCTGAAGTGGTCTGGAAGATGTGACCTTCGTTTTCCATCTCCTGACGCAATTCAGTTGCGTTGGTGATGTTGCCGTTGTGAACCACTGCCAGCTGGCCCCACTTGCAACTCACTAGAATCGGCTGGGCGTTTGCCAGGGTGCTTGCGCCTGTGGTGCTGTAGCGAACGTGACCTACGCAGGTATGGCCCGGACACTCGTCTACGCTGTGTTCTTGCAGGAGGGTGGAAACCAGACCCATGGACTTGCGGACGCGAATCTTTTCGCCGTCAGTGACTGCAAAACCTGCGGATTCCTGACCGCGGTGCTGCAGAGCGTACAGACCCATGGTAACATTACGAACAACGTTTTCGCCATTGAAAATACCGATCACGCCGCATTCTTCATGAATTTCTTCGAGCATAACGCCTCTTTGGAAATGAAATTCTCCCTGCCTCAAGGGCCGTAGCTCACCGGAATCGGTGCAAGCAGGAGAATCAAGCGGCAAAAAAATAAACACCCATTGAACGGGCGCAAAGGGCGAAAAATTGAAAAATTTTGGCGAAGTATGCTTGAAAATGGAGAAAATTTTACGTTTTGTGTAAAAGCGGCGGTTTTGGGAATATATGTATTACAATTTCTGAAAATGCGTTTTTGCGATAAAAATGCGCAACTTTAGTAAATCAAGGTCGGTTTCACCTGTGTATATGTAGCCGTAAATATGCAGATATAGTGGGGATCCACGATGGTGCTTACCACCAATGCAATCAATCCCAGGAACATGGCGACCTTGATCAGGCCTTGGGCTCTGTGGTAGTTCTTCTGGTGTGCAGAAATGATAGCTGCTCCAAGGGTTGGGGTAAGGGTGGCGGCGGCGACAATCAAGAACCATTTGGAAAAATAACCTTGCATGACTGGTAGAGGCAGGAGGACCCAACAGAAAATGGCTAGGGCGCCTGCCAGGCGGCGTGCGGTGGGGGCACCCGCAATGAGGGGAAAAGTCATGATGCCTGCCATCAGGTCGCCGGATTCATCTTCAAGGTCCTTGTAGATTTCGCGGGCTGTGGTAAGCAGAAACGCAAATAACATGGCAGGGTAGAGGCTTCCAAGTCGGGCGGAAAATGCGATGGTAGTCTTGTCAATAACAACGACCGTGTAAAGTAAGTTCAGGATTAAAGGGGTAGTGCAAAGGAACGCTACCGTCATGTTCTTCAGCAGAGGAATGTGTTTCAGCTTTTTGTTGTATGCGATAAGCAAAAGGACAAGAGCCGCAAAGAACAGGGAGGGCGTCGCATAGGCTCCGGATAAAATGCCGTCGGCAAGTCCGCACGCAACGGTAAGAATAGCCATGACGATCCATGCTGTTTTTGCCGCGCCAACGCTGATGCGGCCACTGGGTAGCGGACGTTCAGGACGGTTCAGCTTATCGCTTTCAAAATCAAGGACGTCGTTCTGGATGTTTCCAAAACCGATGGCGAAGGCAAAGCCAAGAGCTTGCAGAACAAGACTGCAAACTGGAACATCGCTCGCGCCAAGTGCGAGAACGCCCTGCAGAAAATACCCGATGAACAAGGTCACAACGGCGATGACGATATTCACGGGACGGGTCATTTTGATTAAGGTCGCAAGCATACTTTAAAAATAGAATAGTTATCCTATTCAGAAAATTTTAGCAAGGCTGTTTTGGGTAAAAAATATTTCATCAGGGAAGGTCTTGTGTTTACTTGATGGGCTTAGGTACATTGCTCTTAGTCACTCAATTATAAAGGAGGTCCTTATGGATAACTTGGTCTTTTTCCGATGCCCCATGTGCGGAAACATCGTGGTGTATATTAAAAATTCTAGCGTCCCTGTAGTTTGCTGCGGAAAACCTATGGAAGAGCTGGTGGTCAACACCGTGGACGCATCCAAGGAAAAGCATGTGCCCAAGGTGGATCTCTTTAGGACAACCGCCCTGGTAACGGTGGGGGAGGTGATGCATCCCATGATTGACAGTCATTACATCGAGTGGATTGCGTTGCAAAGTGCCACTGGATTTCAGATTCATTATTTGAAACCTGGGGAACCGCCTTGCTACGAATTCCAGATGCAGGAAACTGCGCGGCCTATCGCTGTGTTTGCCTACTGCAATCTACATGGCTTGTGGAAATCTCCTGTGGTTTAAGAGGGGAGGCCTTGAGCCTCCTTTTTTTGTTTTACTGAACAGGCTTTTTTTTCATCATTACTATATTTTGGACCATGGCATTTTTCACCAAGAGTAAGATAGAGGACCTTCGTAGGGAAGCGGATCAACTTTCCATTTGTATAGAACATTTTCTGTACGCATCTGATATTGTGCCCGAATGGGATTACAAAACTCGAGGCTTCTATGATAACTGTATTGAAAAGTGCAATGGTCGCCTGAAGGCAATTCATTTTATTATGGAATCCATCCGACATGATCGTCCTGTAACGGAAGCGGAACTGGACGAGGCTCGTGAACGCGACGATTCCGAAGCGGGTCTTGCCGCCAAGAAGCGTGTGGAAGAACGAAGAAACCAGAAGAACGGGGAACCTGATGCGAAGTAATTTCGAAGCCGACAACGACTTTGAAGAGGAAGAAGCCCCCCTTCGTTCTGTACGTCCTACCCGTCGTGACCATCGAAGCCGTCGCATTGACGTGATGAAGGAACTTGAAAGTGGGGTTGTGGATGAACGCCCCATCAAGGAACGTTACAGCCGCGAATTCAAGAAGGCTAAAATCAAGAAGGTGAAAAACCCTATCGAGAATATCGGCGAGGAAAATTGCGTCGAGGGATTGGTCCTGGAAGTTCACCGCCGAACTTGCGAAGTGAGACTAGAAAGTCCTGTTTCAAATTTGGACAGCGGATGCCGAAACGAGTTCGGCAAGACAGAAGGTTGTGCTGGTCAGGAAATCGTAACTGCCATGTACCGTGCGACCACATCCAAGACTTTGGGTGAATTTCCTGCCGTAGGGGACCGCGTGCTCCTGGGGCAGGTAAACGATGCGGAAGACGAGGGCGACGGCGTGGGCTCCCAGAAGTATTGCGTGGTCCGCGTTCTCCCGCGAAAGAGCGAGCTGAAACGCCCGGGACCTCGAGATAGTTTTTACAAGCAGCAGACTTTGGCAGCCAATATTGATCAGGTGGTAATTGTTGCCAGCGTGACCCAGCCGGAATTCAACTATGGCTTTATGGACCGTTTCCTGCTGGCTGCAAACCTGAATGACTTGCCTTTTGTGCTGGTGCTGACCAAGATGGACCTGCTTCCCAACGGGGAGGCAGACCTGTCTGAAGATATTCGTGACTTTATGTCCATCGCCGACAAGGTGATTCCCGTGAGCGTTCGTACCGGCGAGGGCCTTGAGATCCTGAGAGCGGAACTGAACGGCAAGTCTTCCGTATTTAGCGGTCAGAGTGGTGTGGGAAAATCCACATTGGTAAACGCCCTGGTTCCTGATGCCGAACTGGAAACGGGTGAAGTCCGTGAACGTGATGGCAAGGGCCGTCACACGACCACGTCCTCCAGCTTGTTTGACCTGCCTCTGGAAGATTTCCCCGATGGCGGTATCGTGATTGATACTCCGGGGATCAGAAGCATTGGTCTTATGGATATGGATGCGGAAACTTTGGCCAAGATCTTTCCGGGATTTTTCGAGGGAGACCTGTTTACCTGCAAGTACAGTAACTGTATCCATGTGAAGGAACCGGGTTGTGCCGTGCGCGCCGCCGTGGAAGAAGGCCGAATCTCTAAAGCCCGATTTGCAAGTTACATTCGAATTTTGAATTCTGGAAATTAAGAACTGTTATGGATATTTCGATCAAAGTCATGCTGGTTGCGTCTGTCATCCTCCTAGGATATAATCTTTCCCAGGTATTTGCCAGCTACGACTCCGTATGTAAGAAAATCCAGGACTTCAAACGTCTTGCCCAGGAAACGGAATCTGGAGACAGTTCTGTCAAGAAGTCCAATTTTGTGTTGGTAACGCTTCTTTCCATGACTTACATTACCATCGCTTATCTGTGTGGTTTTGACTACTGGATTCTTGGAATCCTTGTGTTTAAGTTTGCCTTGTCCCTGATGTTCTCCAATATGGAACTGAATCGAATTCTGAAGAAAGGATCCATCGACAAGGGTTTCTATAAAATCAGCAAGTTGGACGAACTGGCCAATGCGCTGGTGGGTTTGACAGTGGCTTTAATACTGGTGTTGTAGTATGATTCAACTGACGAAAAAAGTTTTTTTGATTTGCCTTCTGTTGGGGGCGATCGCTTTTGCTCAAACTGGTGCTGCAACCATGGCTGCTGGTAACGGGAATGCTGCTCCTGCTAGTACGGGTATTCGTACCCCCTTGGTCCTGGGCGGTTTCCTGGGGTTTGGCTCCGGTACTGGGGTAGGTGCGGAACGTGGTTTGGGGCTTTATCAGGTGGAACCGATTCTCGGACTGTGGTATCCCCGCTTGGGCTTCCTTCGTGTGGGCTACGGTTTTTACGATTACAATTCCAGGACGGAAGACACTAAGTACGAAGTGGAACATTCGGACTTGGATATCAAGCTGGGTGTCCACCTGCTGGGTGAACTCTACGTGACGGGTACGTATTCCCGAGTGAATGAATTGAGCGATGTTGGCGACATTGCCTGGAATGAATGGGGATTGGGTGGTGGTTCCCTGCTGAACCTGTTCTCCAAGACTTTGCTGTTTGCTGAAGTGGGTTATCACTGGGTGCTGAAACATTATGACCCCTTCCAGAAAAAGAGTATTAAGGGAGGACGCATCCAGATGAATATTGGTTTTGCTGCTTATGTCTACTAAGAACGTTGCTGTCCTGGGGGGTGCTTTTGATCCGGTCCATATGGACCATGTTGCGGTGGCGAAGACTTGCCTGGATCGCGGGTTCTGCGATGAAGTGTGGTTCATGCCGAGTCCTGACCGTTGGGACAAGACTTTGAATGCAAGCCCGGAGGATCGCTTTGCCATGTTGGAATTGGCTTTCTCCGGCGACACTCGCCTGGTGCTTTCCGACTTGGAAATCCAGCAGGGAGACTTCCGCGGTTCCTATGTTTTTTTGATGGGGCTGAAGGAGAAATTTCCGGATATTAATTTCCGTTTGCTGACGGGGGCGGATACCTATGAAGGCATTCCTCACTGGCGCGATCCCATGAACTTTTTCGGAACCAATTACAATGGCCACCTGTTGTTGCGTGACATTGAACTGATCGTGTTTGCCCGAGACGGGTACGAAAAGCCTGACTTGAAAAAACATAAGGCGAACGGCTACGCCGACTTGCTTTGGCTTGGCGAAGAAGAAGGTTTTGTAGGCCAGTATTCCAGTACAGCCATACGAAAGGCCTTGCTTTGCAATTACAATGAATGTCCTGCAGGACTTGAGCCTTCCGTTTACGAGTATATCAGAGAGAAAAACCTTTATCGGGACTAGTCGTGAGCGTACCTTCAGACATGTATTTTGAAAGCGTGGTTCAGCCGGAACATGAAGGCTGGTTGCTGCTGAAATCCTTGTGCGCCCGTTTTACGTATCATAGCGAAATGGACTGGGCGGACAAGCTCGCCCGCGGTCTTGTTTCCGTAAATGGGGTGGTGGCGAACGCTTCCACTATCGCCCATAAGAACGACAAGGTAGTTTACCATGTGGAAAACTACACCGAGCCGGACGTTCCCACCAATTATGAAGTGATTTTTGAAGACGATGAGTTTATGCTTATCGCAAAGCCTGCGGGTGTGCCTGTGCACCATACGGGGCGAATCTTCTACAATACCTTTACGTCTATTGTCCGTCGTGGCACGGACTACGAAACAGCAACCCCCATGCACCGTCTGGATAGAGATACGGGTGGTGTCATGCTTTTTGCCAAGTATGCGGAATCCGCAGCTCGCTTCCAGAAAAATCTGGACCGTATCCTGCTGAAGAAGTTCTATATGGCGGTGGTCCGCGGTGAATTCCCGGAAGAGGCTGTGGACTGTCAGATGGCTCTGCGGGAAGATCCCGATGACCGTATCCGTATCAGGATGCATCATTTTGAGGACGGCAAACCATGCCACACGGTGTTTCGTAAAATTGCGGGCGGAACTCGTCCTGCGGTAAATGAAGCGGGGGAATCCCGGGACGAAGCTTACTCGGTGGTGGAGTGCGAGCTGATTACGGGACGAAAACACCAGATTCGGGCCCATCTTTCTGAGTTGGGATACCCGATTTTGGGGGATCGTCTATATAGCTTTGATGGAAAGTACTACGAAAAAATGACGGATAAGGTGGCTGAAGCCCGCGCTCGAGGGGAATTGAGCCAGGAAGATGCTCTTTCGCCTGAAGATTTCGCTGTACTGGGTTCCAAAAGTCAGATGCTTTATGCCTATAAGGCCGAAATTCAGTTGCCGTACTGGAGGGAATCCCGTACTTTTGAGTGCCGGGACTTTCCGCAGGAGATGAAGGCTCTGGTTCCTTAGGAAAAATCGCGCTTTTTTTCACTTTTTTTCGTGAATATGACTTGACAAAGGACGCGAATAATCTATCTTTGGCTTCGTCAGTGAGGAAACTCAATGACCTGATTGCTTCATAGCTCAGTTGGTAGAGCCCGCGACTGTTAATCGCGTTGTCCTTGGTTCGAGTCCAAGTGAAGCAGCGAAAGACCCGTAACGAAAGTTGCGGGTCTTTCTTTTTTTTATCGGACCCCCTTGACAAAAGGCGTGAATAATCTATCTTTGGCTCATCAAAGAGGAAACTCGATGATCTGATTGCTTCATAGCTCAGTTGGTAGAGCCCGCGACTGTTAATCGCGTTGTCCTTGGTTCGAGTCCAAGTGAAGCAGCGAAAGACCCGTAACGAAAGTTACGGGTCTTTCTTTTTTTATTATATTGGAGTAAAATATAAAGGTAGACTATGCTTAAGAAACTTGCTATTCTCGTTTTCACTATGGCCATGTTCGCTGTAGCAGATCCCATTGCTGTGGAAGGTCGTCTGACTGAAATTCCGGGTAAGATGCCTAGCAACGATCTTTATAGCTATGTCTATGTATTCAAGTATAAGGTCCTTTCCGGTATGGATGCCAAGGAAATCCTGGTGGGTGTCTACAACCCGCTGATTGCTCGTGGCAAAGTAAAGGACAAAATGGCTGACAAGTCCAAGGGCAACGTTTCCGAATTCAAGGCAAAGGCCAAGCATAAGATGAAGCTTGTTCCTCTGGAAGGTAACTGGGATGGAGCCGTTGAAGATGAATACTTCGATGACGAAAGCCCCCGTTATCTTGCTATTGAAGTGAACGAATAATATCCATTTATGGTTTTTTCCTCCCAGCTTTTCCTGTTCTATTTTCTCCCGACTTTCCTAGTCGGGTATTTCGTCCTGCTTAAGCTGGGCGCCCGCCATTCCTATCTGAATTTTTTCATTACGGTATTCAGCTATATCTTTTATGGCTGGCTGGAACCCTGGCTTGTGTTCCTGATGTTTGGTTCCACTTTGGTGGTGTACGTTTCCGGCAAGATGATTTCTGCTGAAGGAGCCTCCAAGTTTAAGCGTAATCTTGGATTGGCTCTGGCGGTTGGCGTAAATCTTGGTGCGTTAGGTTTCTTTAAGTATTACATGTTCGGCATGGGCGCGCTGAATACCATTATCGAAAAATTTGGTGGTGAACCGTTCCATGTGATGACCATTCTTTTGCCGGTGGGTATTTCCTTCTATACCTTCCAGTCCATGAGTTACGCTATTGACGTATGGCGAGGCTCTGCACCTCCTGTAAAGAATTTTGCGACTTTCGCTTGCTATGTGGCCTTGTTCCCTCAGCTGGTCGCAGGTCCTATTGTACGTTACAATACGGTGGCCGAAGAACTGGATACCCGAACCCATACGGTTGAAAACTTTGCACGAGGTATTGCCTTTTTCTGCTTTGGATTTGCGGAAAAGATTTTCCTTGCCAATCAGGTGGGAATCATTGCGGACCGTGTATTCGCGGCGGAAGCACCTGGCGTTCTGAATAGCTGGTGGGGCTCCATTGCGTACATGTTCCAGATCTATTTTGACTTCTCCGCTTATTCCAACATGGCGATAGGTCTTGGTCTCATGCTGGGGTTCCACTTCCCCAGGAACTTCAATGGTCCCTATCGGGCCAAGAGCATTACGGAATTCTGGAAGTACTGGCATATCTCCCTGACCAGTTGGTTCCGCGACTACCTGTACATTGCGCTGGGTGGCAATCGCGTGAGCAAGGGACGACTGTACTTGAATTTGTTCCTGGTGATGTTTGCCAGCGGTGTTTGGCATGGGGCTAACTGGACCTTTATTTGCTGGGGCCTCTATCATGCGTTCTTCATGATCGTGGAACGCGCCAATAATAAGCAGGCCTTTTACGCCAAGGCTCCTGCGGTTGTGCAAGTGCTTATTACGCAGGTTTTGGTGCTCTTTGGCTGGGTGCTGTTCCGCGCCGACAACATTTCTGAAGCCTGGCGTATGTGGAAATCCATGTTGGGCCTGAATGCGGTAAGTGGTGCAGATGCCATTCTCTCTGCTGAAATTTTTACTCCTAGTTGCGTTGTGTTTATGGGGCTTGCGGCTTTGCTTTCTCTATGGAAATTCCGTTCCTTTGATTGGTGTAGCAAGGTGAACCCGTTACGCTTGGCTGTATCCATGATTATTTTTGTTTTGGCAATTCTCGCTCTATTTACACAGAGTTACAATCCTTTCCTTTATTTCCAGTTCTAGACTATGACAACGATTCTAGTTGTACTTGCAATTATTGTTGCTCTGGCATTTATTGTCCTGATTCACGTTTACGTTGCCCGATATAAACGTGTTGCCGGTGAACAGCTTGCCACTAAGAAGGAACTTCAAAAGAACTTCGATATTATCAAGACCTTGGCAACGACTTTTGATTCCGTGTGCTATGTGGATGTGAATACGAAGAATGTGATCCCTTATTCCTTAGGGGATACCCTGATTGAAAAATTGGGCGATGTCAAGAATTTAAAGATTGAACTGAAATACGATCAGGGCATGACCTTGTTGCTCCATTCCATTGTTCATCCTGACGACAAGGAAAAAATTTCCCGTGCTCTCCAGTTTGACAATGTAATCAGTACCCTTAGGACGAGAAAGTCCTTTAATATCCAGTGCCAGGCTCTTGAATATGGCGGATATCGCTATCATCGAATCTACGTCATTAAGTCCAATGATGGGGAAGGTGTTGTTGGGTTCGTCGTTGCCCTGGCGGATGAAGATGACGAAATGCGCCGACTGGAAATGTGCCAGCAGGAACTGAAGGATGCGAAGGATCGTGCAGAGGATGCAAGCCAGGCGAAGAGCATCTTCCTTGCCAATATGAGCCATGAAATTCGCACACCCATTAATGCCGTGATGGGCATGAACGAGATGATTCTTCGTGAATGTAAGGATGATAAGATCCGCTCCTATGCCGCTGATGTCAAGAGCGCAAGCCAGATGCTTTTATCCATTATCAACGACATTCTGGATTTTTCCAAGATTGAAGCCGGAAAGATGGATATTGTGGAGGCGGACTACGATATCGGTTCTGTGCTCAACGATGTGTCCAACATGATCAGCATCAAGGCGGAACAGAAGGGCCTGAAGTTGAATGTCTGCGTGGATGAAAATATCCCTTGCGCGTTGTATGGCGACGCTGTACGAATTCAGCAGGTAATGCTGAACTTGCTGAATAATGCGGTGAAGTATACGGAGTCTGGTGAAGTTTCCTTTGTCGTGAAGAGTGAATCTGCTCAAAATGATATGGTGAATTTGTCCATCCAGGTGAAGGATTCCGGCATTGGCATTCGCGAGGACGACCTTTCCAAGCTGTTCAAGAGTTTCCAGCGACTGGATATAAGCCAGAACCGCGCCGTAGAAGGTACAGGGCTTGGTCTTGCCATTACGGGAAAACTTGTCGAACGCATGAATGGAACCATCGATGTAAAGAGTACCTATGGAGTTGGTTCGACATTTACCGTTGTTCTTCCCCAGAAAGTGGTGGACGGGACTCCCGTCGGTAATTTCGAGAAACGCTATCAGGAATTCAAGAGGAATGAACTTGAAATCGATACGGTGTTCTCTGCTCCGGATGTGCGAGTGCTGGTGGTGGACGACAATAGCCTGAACCTTCGAGTGGCGGAACTGATGATGGGGCAGCTGGACCTTCAGGTGACTCTCTGCTCCAGCGGCAAGGAATGTCTGGAACTGATTCAAAAGGAACACTTTGACGTGGTGTTCCTGGATCACATGATGCCAGGAATGGATGGTATCGAAGTCCTTAAGAACAGCAAGATGCTGACAAACAATCTCTGTGCAAAGACGCCTTTTGTCGCGTTGACCGCCAATGCAATTGTTGGTGCAAAGGAAATGTACCTGCAGGAAGGCTTTGACGATTATCTATGCAAGCCAATCCGTATGGATAAACTGGAAAGTTGCCTGCAGAAATTCCTTCCTGAGGATCGTATTAAGCAATAAGCGAATTTTCGCCGCCTGAATATAAAAGAAAACGTAAAAGAGGACCGCTTAAATGCGGTCCTCTTTTGCAAGATGTCGTAACGAACCTGGTTCGGTATGATTACTTGATTTTAGCAGCTGCGGCCTTAAGAGCAGCTGCCTTGTCGGTCTTTTCCCAGGTGAAACGTGCGCCGACCCGACCGAAGTGGCCGAGGGCTGCGGTTGCCTGGTAACCGGGCTTCTTCAGGTCAAGCATCTTGTTGAGGCCTGCCGGAGAGAGGTCGAAGTTCTTTGCGACGATTTCTTCAATCTTGCTGTCATCGATCTTGCCGGTACCGAAGGTGTTCACCAGGACGGAAACGGGCTTGGAGTAACCGATGGCGTAGGCAACCTGGACTTCGCAGCGATGGGCGAGGCCTGCTGCCACGATGTTCTTTGCAACGTAGCGGGCGGCATATGCGCCGGAACGGTCTACCTTGGAAGGATCCTTACCGCTGAATGCGCCACCACCATGACGGCCCATACCACCGTAGGTGTCCACGATGATCTTACGACCGGTAAGGCCGCAGTCGCCATGAGGACCGCCAACCACGAACTTGCCGGTGGGGTTGATGAGGTAACGGGTCTTCTTGTCCAGAAGCTTTGCCGGAATCACCTTCTTGATGAGCTTTTCGATGATTTCCTTTTCGATAGTCTTGTGCTTCAGTTCCTTGCCGTTCACGAATTCGTCGTGCTGGGTGGAAATGACCACGGTGTCCACGCGGACGGGCTTGTCGTTTTCGTCGTATTCCACGGTGACCTGGGACTTGGCATCCGGGCGGAGCCACTTGATCTTGCCCTTTTCGCGGAGGTTCTGAATTTCTTCCATGAGCTTGTGAGCCAGGCTAATGGGCAGCGGCATCAGTTCCTTGGTTTCGTTCACGGCATAACCGAACATCATGCCCTGGTCGCCTGCGCCCTGCTTGTCGTCTTCCTTACCTTCGGCAGCCTTGGCGTCCACGCCCTGAGCGATATCGGGGGACTGCTTGTCCATAGCAACGAGAACGGAGCAGCCCTTATAGTCGAAGGCCAGTTCCGGGTTCACGTAGCCGATGCTCTTGATGGTCTTGCGAGCAATCTGCTGGTAGTCGATCACTGCCTTGGTGGTGATTTCGCCGGAAATCACAACGAGACCGGTGTTCACGAGAGTTTCGCAAGCAACGCGGCTGTTGGGGTCCTGTGCAAGGCAGGCATCCAGGATAGCATCGGAAATCTGGTCGCAGACCTTATCCGGGTGACCCTTGGATACGGATTCGGAAGTAAAAAGATAATGTGCCATTATGGCTCCTTATTTTGGCGCCAAGCGCGAAATGCCTACCTCCGTCGCTGCGATAAGTGTAACGCAGGGGTAAACACAACACTTGACGAACCTGTTGTTTCGTTTTTTATGCGTAAATGTACAAAAATGCATAAACGCTGACTAGTAGTCCTATCGTAATTGTGGCTTAAACTGTCAAAATGTTTTACTACTTTTTTCACTATGGAACTTAAAGAATTTTCCTCCTGGCTAAATGACCTGCTTACGCCGCAGGCTTTTCGTGACTACTGTACTGATGGCCTTTGTGTAGAGGCGAACGACAAGGTGACCAAGGTGGTGACTGGGGTTAGCTTCCGTGATCGCCTGATCGATGCGGCCATCGAAGAAAAGGCGGATTGTATCATTGTTCACCATCCCAATGGGTTCTGGAAGGGCGAAGATCGCGTCCTTGTTGGAAAGTTTGGCGAACGGATGCGTCGACTGATGCAGAATGGGATTAGCCTGTACGGTTTCCACTTGCCCCTGGATGGTCATCCTGAAATCGGAAATAACGCCCTAATTGCCAAGCGCATGGGACTTCAGGTGACAGAAGGTTTTATGCAGGAGGGGGTAAACTATGTGGGCTGGATTGGCGAATTTCCGGAACCGATGACTCAGGAAGCCTTTGTTGCCCAGGCCGAAAAAGCCTTTGCTGCCGGCGTGCAGACCAAGCTTTTCTATGGCTCCAAGACTATTAGGAAGGTTGCTATTTGCAGTGGTTCCGGTGCAAGTGGCATCAACGAGGCTCTATCCCTAGGCTGTGACGCCTTTATTACGGGTGAAATCAAGGAATCCGTGCCTATTATTTGTGAGGAATCCAATTTCAACTTGATCGCCTGTGGGCATCACAGAACTGAAATTTTTGGCGTGCAGGCCCTGGCCGAAAAAATCCAGAGTGAGTTGAAGATTCCTGCTAAGTTCGTGGATATTGATAACCCTATATAGGTCAATAAGTTAACCTACCTGAACGGTAGGTAATGTGTTTTGAGGTCCAATTTGAGGAAAAATCCCTTAAATTGGACTTTTTTTGTGAACAAAATGAAAAAAATCTGAAAATTTTACATTTGAAATTCTAACTTTGTAAGTCGTTGAGTGTCAATGAGTTACGTGTTGTCGATGGCCCGTTTTCGAGGCTTTGTCAAGAGGGACATTCCGTTTTTGGGGTGATTTTTTTTGCCAAATCGGGAGTAAAAAGTTATCTTACGAGCCGTGAATTTCGTAAAGACAACTATACACTTCCAGAATTCGTCCAAGTCCATGACGCTGCATGTGCCTGCGTTCCTGTTCTCGACTTGGCCGGTGGCTCGTATTTTTGTCGCTATTGGCGCGCTCTTGTTCCTGGCCCAGATGGCATTTACCACCGTTTATGATGGCGTGCTGAATCTGCAGCTGAATGAACGCCAGAAGCTGGAAAAGGAAATTGCCGGCATTCAGGGTACTTTGGATTACCTGCATTATACTTCTTCCGACTTCTTCAGGGACGAAAACCTGCTTTTCTCCCGCTTTGGCCTGCCTTCCCAGGATGAGGATACCCGCAAGTTCGGTACTGGTGGCGACATTTCCCCGGAAGATATGCTCCAGCGTAAGATCGCTCCGGTGTTCCAGCATGTGGCTGGCCTGAACGAATCTTCCGTACAGATTCAGGGTAAGCTGGCTAGCAGCGAAGCCTCCTTCGTGAACTTGAACAAGTATATGGAACAGAAACTGGCCCAGTGGCGCTATGTTCCTTCTGTTTCTCCCACTACTGGTCGCTATGCATCCGCTTTCGGTCCCCGCATTCATCCGGTGACTGGCGAAGTGGGCAAGATGCATCAGGGTGTCGATATTGCTAACGACCGCTGGACTCCGATTTTCGCACCCTCCGATGGCGTTGTGGAAATTGCTCAGCCTAGCGCCACCTTCGGTAACTTCGTGACGATTGATCACGGCAATGGCATCAAGACCCGTTACGGTCATATGCAGAGGTCCATTGTTCGCCCCGGCCAGTTTGTCTCCCGTTACCAGGTGATTGGATACATGGGTAACACCGGACGTTCCGTTGGCCCCCACCTTCATTACGAAGTATGGGTCAACAACTCTCCTGTAAATCCCCTTGCCTATATTTTGCCTAACGACCACTCTGTAGACTAATCTCTCAGTGGACTGACAAGGCGACCGCCCGAGAAAATGGCGCCGGCTAGTTCCGGCTAAAGGCGGATAACACCCTTTGGAGGGTGTTTTGTTTTTTCTAGTCATTTTTTTGGCTGTGGCGGCTTTTGGCTGCCCTTCCTTCGTGGAGTTTTTTCCGGACCCTATGGACGTTTCTGACGTTCAGGGGGAATTTGTCGAGATTCGACTTGGGAGGGACGATCTGGGAAACATTTATGGCCCGGAAAGTCTTAAGATCCAATTAGACGGGAAGACTCCGCTTGTAATGGAATTTCCGCGGACAGAACGTCTTTTGCTGGTTCATGAGGAGGGAAATTGTATTGCCTCGGATCTTGTAACTTGTGGTTCCCTAGGGAATTTTTCATTACCTAATTCCAGGGAGACGGTGTGGAATCTTTGGGCGGGAACCTGCACTGATTCGGTAACGCTCCCGACGCCGAAAGCGGGGAAAAGCTTCCAGCGGGTGAAGGAGTCCGATGAATGGGTCCTGACGGAAGCGACTCCTGGGGCCGCCAATCCTACTTATGAAAGTGACGTGAAGGATTGCGGGATCGACGGCCTGGTTGCCCGTTACGAGGGGGCGGAAAACGTCCGGTGGCATTTTTCGTTCAACTTTTCGGGATGCGACTCCACCCGCTTCACCTACCTGCTGGAAAACCTTGGGAATGGACGTGTCCAGCAGGATACCGCCTTGGCGGGGGAGATCTTCCAGTTGAAATCTGTTGAGGGAAATGCCTTCCGGATCCGGGCGGAAGTTCCTCCTGATGCAGCCCCATCCAATAACCTGCTGGATACGATGGTCTTTGTATCCGGAAAGTCCCCGCTGGTTATTTCCGAAATCCATCATTGTCCCAACGAACCGGAACCGGAGTGGGTGGAAGTCTATAACAGAGGGGAGAGTTTCTTCCCGCTGGAAAAGATTCGCTTTTGCGGGAGGGGCGGCCTCTGGAAAGATTCTCTTGAGGGGGGAGGCTCTCTGGTGCTTTCCAAGGATACGGCGTCCCTTCGGGAGTTCCTGGGGTTTCGGGATGTTCGTTTTAAGCAAGTAGCGTTGGGTTTTCTGAACAATACTGCGGGAAGTTTGTCTATCTGCTATGGGGAACAGGTGCTGGATTCCGTCGGGTGGGATAAGTCTACGGTGGGGTGTCCCTTAGGATTTAACCCTCTGACGGGTGGGGCGGAAAATACCCCTGGCTATCAGAGTGTCCGTTCCAGGAATGCTTCGGGAAAAATCTTTACGTACAAACTTTCATCCAGAATTGTCCGGAAGAACAAGGGCCCGCTTTTGGTATACCTGGAGAGTGAATCCTCCGTGGTGCTGAAACTTCTGGATTCCGCCGGCCGTTCCCTCTGGAAACAGACGGCTCCTTCGAACAGTAACGCCTGGTGGAAAGTCCCTGCGGATACACTGCTGAATGTAGGAGTGGGTTACCTTGCCATTTCTTCTGGCAGGGAGGAACAGACCATCGGCATCCTGGTGAGGCCTTAGCCATGAAGATATTTCTTTTGGTCTTGTGCCTGTGGGGTTGTTGTCTTGCTCAGGGTATTTGGATGCCCTTGACCTCCTTCGCTTCGGGAGGTTTCAAAAACTCGCCTGCAAAGGTGGGGGCGCCTTCCGTCTTTATGTCCTGCGAATTTCTTCGTGGGATGGAGGCTCTTGGCTGTGGCGCTGGCGGGGAGTTTCTTATTCAATCCAAGCGGATTTATTTCTACAGCATCTATGAACAGATGGATTCCCTTTACCGTCAGGTTTATTCGGAACTGGATTTTTCCTATGGCTGGAAAACTTTGGTGCTCGGTGGTGCCTATGGGTATTCCATGGAGTGGTCTCCGGGGCTTGCCAAATGGTCCCGTCATCGATACAAGGGGGGCGTGTCCCTGGTGTTTGAGAATGCCTATGTGGAGGCCTTTATGGAAGGATGGATGTCCGATTTCGAGAAAACGTGGGAAGGTGCCCTGGGGGCGGGGGTTTATCTGGGAAATCTGGGGCTAGCCTATGGACAATGGGACGGATCCGGTTTCTTTCTTGGAAATCGTATTGCCTGGAAGTTCCTCACGGTGGAAACATCCTACCAGTTTCCCGATTTCGGGGTGGGATTTCGAGTTGTTTTTTCATTGGGAAAATGGGAGCCTTCGGGAAGTTATGGATTTTCGTCGGGGAAATGGTCCTGGTTCGGGATTGGCGGCGTTCGCAAAATTTGAAAAAAGACTATCTTGTATGCCAAGGTTTAGGTTTATATGGTCATATCTCCGGGTGTACTTGCTGGAATCATGTTCGTACTGTTTTTGACGTTGGTGGCGTTTGTCATCGCGGTGATGCTGTATCGTGATTTGCGCTTCCGTCAGGATGTTTATGCGAATTTTTCCTCCTTCCTGGACGAATTCATGGTGATTATGACCAAGGATGGTGTTCTTCACGATGTCTTGCCTAAGTATATGGATGATCCGCTGTATGAACAGCTTGTGCAGAACCAGTCTTTTGAAAGCATCCTTTCCATTTCCGATTTGACTCGACTGAATGATTATATTCGCGGGTTGGATGCTTATCCGGATATTCCCTTTATTTTCTCCTTCCGTGGGGAATCGGGAATGCTGTGGTATGAATTGAGGGCTGTGGTCCAGAAGAATTCCAACTATCTGGCCTACCTGATCAAGAACGTGACCATGGATGTGGAATCCAGAAATCAGCGTGACCTGATTCAGAAAAATCAGGATTTATTGCTCCAGAGTACCGGTGATTTCCTATGGAGCCTGGATGTGGAACAACGCCAGTTCAGCTTGCTTACGCCTATTTCTGATGACGAAGGACGTGTGGTTCCTCGTTCCGTTGGCGTACAGGATATTCATACGATGTTGTCGCAGGAAGATTTTGAAGTCTTTGAGCGCGTCGTGAACGCCCGTGTGGTGGACTTTAGAACCACGGGTCGAGATAATGACGAAAATCGGACGATCAAGCTTCGCCTGCATGGTCAGGATGGCAAAAAAATCTGGTACGCCTTGCGTTGCAAAGTGGGTTATGACGAAAATGCCAAATTGATGATTAAGGGTACCGCTCGTCGCATGGATATGGCGATTGAAACGCCTGTGTCCGATGATGAAGCCCAGAGTGCCTTGGCTTCCCTTGCGTTTTCCTTCCCGGATATTAGTATTTTCTGCCTTGATCGAGATTACAAGTTTGTCAGCTGTAACTTGACCTTTGCCGTGGAACATGATGTTTCCGATGTGAAATTGATTGTGGGCAAGCGTGCCAAGGATGTGATTACGACGAAGTACTTCACCTATCTGATGGGTATTTGTTCCAGGGCCTTTGAAGATGGTCGTCCTGTGTCCTGGAGAGGTTCCGTTCACAAATCCGATCAGATTATTGTGCTGAATGTGGTCCCCGTTAAGAATGAGGATGTGGTCAACAGGCTGCTCTGTACCTACATCTACATGAGTCGGGAAGATTTTGAAAAACATTTGAATTCTAATGAGGAAAAATAATATGAAGAAGATGTTGCTCTCTGTTTTTGCATTGAGTGTCGCTCTTGTGGCTTGTAATGAAAGCGAAGCTAAGCAAGAGACCGCTGCTCCTGCCGCACAGCCTGCGGTTGCCCAGGCACCTGCAGCACCGGCTCCCGAAGCAAAGCCTGCCGCTGAAAATCGTATGGCCCATGTGAAGACCGTTGACTGGGCCAAGGCCGACGAAATGGCTAAGGCCGGTGCTATGTATTTGGACGTCCGCTATCCGGATGAACTGATGAAGGGCTACGTTCCTAACGCCAAGAACATTCCTATCAACGAATTGCTTCCCCGCATGGGCGAACTTCCCAAGGATAAGGATATTCTGATTTATTGCCGTTCCGGCCGTCGTAGCGAAGCTGCTACCAATCTGCTTATGAAGAATGGTTTTGAACGCGTCTATAACGTGGCTGGTGGCTTCCTGGCTTATCCGCAGCAGAATTAATCCGCTTGAAATAGAAAGAACATGAACTATTTGCGTCTGGCTTTGGAGGAGTCCGTCTTTTCTATTGGGACAAGCCGCCCTAATCCGGCGGTAGGTGCCGTCGTGGTTAAAGATGGAATCGTCGTGGGGAAGGGGCGTACGCAGCGCCCCGGGTCTGCCCATGCCGAAGTCATGGCGCTGCGTGACGCGGGCGAGCTTGCCCGCGGCGCGGCCATTTACGTGACGTTGGAACCCTGCTGCCATTATGGCCGCACGCCCCCCTGCACCAAGGCCATCATCGACGCAGGAATTGCCGAAGTATACTACGCTCACGGCGACCCCAATCCCATTGTCCGCGGGAACAGTAGGGCTGTGCTGGAGGCCGCCGGCATCAAAGTCTACGAAGGTGTAGACGCTTGTATTCGTGCCGAAGTGGAAGATGACTGGAACGATGATAGCTGCGGTGGGGAATGCCATTGCCTGAGTATGAATGGTCTTCCTGAACCGTGTCATGCCGGACTTGATTCGGCGTCGACTATATCAACCGGGAATCTTGCATCCTTCTCCAAATCTGCCGTTGCGGAAGGCCGTGCTGTCTTCCATGATGTGGAACGTTATTTCGAAGCCTACGACTACTTCGTCCGTAACAAGCGAACCTTTGTAGAAGTCAAGTGTGCCGTTTCCCAGGAAGGCTACATGGGGGTGGTTGCCTGCGATGGCGCCCATCTGCCTACACGCATTACAGGGGATGGAGCCAACTGCTGGAATCATGAACTTCGCGCCATGAGTGACGCGGTCCTCGTGGGGGCAGGAACCGTTCTTGCGGATAACCCCAGCTTGAACGTTCGCAATGCCGCCGGTAACGATCCCGTGAAAATCATCTGGGCCGGCCATCATGAATTCACCGCTGATGAAGTCGCAAAACTAAAAGTTTTCACACCCGCACGTCATCCTGATCCATGTCATGCTGACGCAGGTCAGCATCGGCTGTCTACCCTCGTCTTCTCCTGCGTCCCGCAGCCCGCATGTCATGCCGTGCAATGTCATGCTGAACTTGTTTCAGCATCAGCTGCTACATCCTGCGAAGTCATCCTCCTCACTGGCGCCTCCTTCGCTGAAAACTGGACCTTGATGATTGACGATCTTTCCGCCCGGGGCATGCACCGCCTCATGGTGGAACCTGGTGCCGGTCTTGCCAAGCAACTCTTTGTCGAGATAGTCCCTGCAGGCGACGGCCCGCAAAAGCCCCTCTGGAACCGTCTCGACATCTGGCGTTCTACCGACTGCCGTATCGATGACGCTATTGCAGACCTTGCCGCTTCCGGCAACATCAAGGAAGGCCTGGAATTTCCGGAATTTCCCAAGAACATCGTAGCCAAGGAATCCTTCATGGCCGGCCCCGATGTGTTGACTGTGTATTATCCTGGTTAAATCAAAAATACAAGCAGCAACTTCCTGTGTTTTTTTTCTGCAAGTTAGCTTTAACTAACTTACGGTGCTGGTCCAATCCAAAATTCTTCCCAAAAAGTTGTTTTCGCCCCGCATTTCTCTCGTAATTCATAATTCATAATTTTCTACTTGGCACACTTCGTGTGCATTTAGTACGGCTCAACCATGAAAAATAAGCAAGCTTATTTTTCGCGGCACTCGCCTTTTACTAAATTTGGCGCGTATGTTTACAGGTATTATTCAAAGTACTGGTACCATCCTCTCGCTGGAAAGCCGCGGGGATGCGCTTACCATGAAACTTTCTGCACCCGGCTTCTTTAAGGGCTGCAATTTGGGCGATAGTGTCGCTAATGACGGCGTGTGCCTTTCGATTGAAAGCTGCACCGACGACGAGGCTACCTTTTGCCTGATGCACCAGACGGTGGAAAACACCTCCTTTAAGCAGGCTGAACCGGGTAAATTGGTGAATTTGGAAAAGGCTTGCCGTGCGGATTCCTTTATGGGCGGACATTTTGTCATGGGCCATGTGGATACCTCGGTGAAGGTCCTTGCGGTTGCAAATCGCGAAACTGGGGTAGAAGTGGACTTGGAACTTCCCAAGGATCTGCGCCGTTACGTGATTCGTCGTGGCTCCGTATCCCTGAACGGCATCAGCCTTACGGTGGCCGAGAAGTTCGAGGATTCCATCCGCGTCTGCATTATTCCAGAAACTTTGGCTCGTACTAATTTGCGTAACTGGGTTCCCGGTACTATCGTGAATGTGGAAGTAGACATGCTGGGTAAGTACATTGAGAACTATTTGAAGGAGCGTGACCTTGCTTAATACCATTGAAGAAGCCCTTGAGGATTTCAAGGCTGGCAAATTTTTGATTGTGGTGGATGACGAAGACCGTGAAAATGAGGGAGACTTCGTTATTGCCGCTGAAAAGATTACGCCGGAAAAGGTGAACTTCATGCTCCACGAAGGCCGTGGCGTTCTTTGCTGCCCGCTGCCTATCAAGCGCTGCCATGAACTGAATTTAACCCGCCAGACTGCGGAAAATACATCCATTCTGGGTACCCCGTTCACCATCATGGTGGATAAGATCGAAGGTTGCTCCACTGGCGTTTCCGCCCATGACCGTGCGGCAACAATTCTTGCGCTCTCTGATCCTGCTTCCAAGCCCAGTGATTTTGGCCGTCCGGGCCATATTTCCCCGCTGTATGCCCAGGAAGAAGGTGTGCTCCGCCGCGCTGGTCATACCGAGGCCGCAGTGGATCTGGCAAGGCTTGCTGGACTTCGCCCCGCAGCCGCTCTCATTGAAATCATGAATGAAGACGGTACCATGGCCCGCATGCCCCAGTTGCAGGAAGTGGCCAAGAAGTTCGACATCAAGATTATTTCCATCCACGACCTGATTGCCTACCGCCTGAAGAACGAAAAGCTGGTGCAGCGTGTGGCTGCTCCCAACGTTCCCACCAAGTATGGCGAATTCAAGGCTTACGCCTACCGCAGCAATACCGATGGGGTGGAACATGTGGCCTGGGTGGCTGGTAATCCGGACTTTTCCAAGCCGGTCTATGTCCGCGTTCACAGCGAATGCCTGACTGGCGATATTTTCGGCAGCATGCGTTGCGATTGCGGTGAACAGCTGGAAGCCTCCATGAAGTTCATTGGTGAACATGGTGGCGTTCTCCTGTACCTACGTGGCCAGGAAGGTCGCGGTATTGGCCTCTGCAATAAGCTCCGCGCATACGAACTGCAGGAAAAAGGCCTGGATACTGTGGAAGCCAACATTAAGCTGGGCTTCAAGTCTGACCTGCGTCAGTATGGTACTGGCGCCCAGATTCTTGCGGACCTGGGTGTGAAGCAGATGCGCCTGCTTACCAACAATCCTAGCAAGATTAACGGCATTTCCGCCTACGGTCTTGAAATTGTGGAACGGGTTCCTATTGAAATCAAGCCCAACAACATTAACCGTTTTTACCTTCGCACCAAGAAAGAAAAGATGGGCCACGACCTGAAGTTGGACGAGGCCTAAGGGAGTACTATGAACGAACTGAAGAATTCTTTGAATGGAAATGGCCTCAAGGTGGCAATCGCCGTGGCCCGCTTCAACGAAATCGTGACTGACAAGTTGCTGGAAGGCGCTCTCCGTCAGCTGGCTATCCTGGGTGTGGACGAAAAGGACATCACCGTGGCTCATGTTCCTGGTGCATTCGAACTGCCGGGTATCTGTCGCCGTATGGTGGATTCTGGCAAGTTTGACGCTGTCATGGCTCTGGGCGCCGTTATTCGCGGTGAAACCGGCCATTATGACGTTGTGGTGAACAATTCTACCAGCGGTATTGCTGGTATTGCCGCTGAAGGCAAGGTTCCCATGATTCTCGGCATCCTGACCACCGACACTGTGGATCAGGCTATGAACCGTGCAGGCCTGAAGGCTGGCAACCTGGGTTGCAGCTGGGCTTCCACCGCCGTAGAAATGGCAAACCTCTACAAGCAGATTTAATTGAAAAAAGAAGAGATCGTTTTATGGCACAAGTAAGTTTTAGACCCGCTCGCGTATTTGCAATGCAGTTGCTGTACGCTATGGAAATTACTGGACAGACTGCTGGTCAGGCTCTGCCCGGCGTTATCGCCGCATTGCCGGACCAGGACACCAAGCCCTTCCCGGATGCACAGAAAAAGTACGGCATGAAATTGGTGGACCTGATTCAGGAACACAAGGCTGAACTGGAAGAATCCCTGAAGGAAAGCGCTATCCATTGGGAACTGGACCGCATCGCCCGTATCGACCGCATTGTGTTGTTCATGGCCATGGTGGAACTGTCCTACATTCCGGAAGTGCCCATGAAGGTGGCTATTTCCGAAGCAGTTCAGATTGCTGCCAAGTACAGCACGGATTCTTCTGACGCTTTCGTAAACGGTATCCTCACTGGCTTTATGCAGAAGAAGGGCATCGTCATTCCCCAGACCAAGGAGTCTAAGTAATGTATAACGACAAAAAGAACAAGCACATTTTTGCCGGTATTGCAAGTTTCATTGCACTTGTCATTTATTGCCTGACTATGGCTCCCACAGTATCCTTCTGGGACTGTGGTGAATTCGTCGCCTGCGCAAACACCTTGGGTATTCCTCATCCTCCTGGAACACCCTTCTTCGTGTTCTTCGCACGAGCTGTCATCGTCCTGCTTCCCTTTGTAGAAGAAATTGCAAAGCGCGTGAACTACATTTCTGTAGTAAGCTCTGCTGCTACAGTTTATGTGACCGCACTCTTCGCTTGGGAACTTCTGGCTGTCGTCCTGGATTCCGCCAAGGAAAAGGGTGAAGGTGTTGTTGAACGTCTCGCCGACAAGATTTCCGGCAAGACCCGCACCATTGTTCTCGGTACCGCAGCTCTCGTTGCAGGCTTCCTCCTGACTTTCTCCGATACCTTCTGGTTCAACGCTGTGGAAGCTGAAGTGTACGGTATCGCCATGCTGATCCTTATGCTGGTGTCCTATCTAGGCCTGGTATGGTACAAGCATCGCGACGAAGATTCTAGCGACCGCATTCTGATCTTTATCTGCTACATCGCCTTCCTGGGTGTTGGCGCTCATTTGTACACAATGCTTACCGTTCCCGCAGTCTTTGTGTTGCTCCTGGTGGCTCAGCCCAAGAAGATTTTGGAACGTTTCCCGGTGTGGATTACTGGAACCTTGCTGTGCTCCGTGATCTACATGGTTTCTGCCTTCATTGAAATTTCCCTGGTCTGCCTGGTTGCTCTTGCAATTCTTACCTTGGCAAAGCCTTTCAACAAGAACGTGAACAAGGCTGTTCGCCTTTCCCTGGCGTTCGCCTTCTTTGCTCTCATCGGCTACAGCACTCACCTTTATATTCCGATTCGCTCCGAATTGAATCCCGTGATTGACGAAAACAATCCGGAAATCAACATCCGTGACGATCAAGGTAATCTCCAGCTGGGTAACCTGTTCAAGGCAGAAAACTGGGATTCCTTCAATGCCTTCATTGAACGTAAGCAGTACGGCTCTGAAAGCATGATCGACCGCGCCTTCTACCGTCGTGGTAGTCTTTCTCACCAGTTCCTGGCATTCCCCCACATGGGTTATGGTGGCTACCAGATGGCTCAGTACCTGCCTTACAAGGTGGGTGAGGTAAACTACGCCAATGGCGTCTATACCTTTGATCCGGGTGACAACCAGCCTCTGGAACGTTTTGGCTTCAAGTTCCCCACTCAGATGGCTATGATGGGTGACGATCAGTCCATGGGTACTCTTGCCCAGTTCCTGATCTTCGTTATTTTCAACGGCCTTCTCATTATGGTTTGCGTCTTCTGCTGGAAGCGTAACTCCAAGATGGGCATCTTCATGTCCACTCTCTATGCACTTTGCTCTCTGGGTCTTATCTTCTACATCAACTTCGCCGACGGTTCCCGTATGGACAAGAAGTCTGATGAAGCTTATTGGAACAATACTATCGCTCGTTACAGCCAGAGTCTTGGCCTTAACGTTCCTGTTCCTAATGCAAACGACATTATCGATCTCCGCCAGAAGATTGAAGTTGCCAAGTATCGTATTGAAATGGCTACCTCCCGTGGTGAAGGCGGCAGCGAAAAGGTTGCAAACCTGAAGAAGGAAGTGGAATCCCTGGAAAATACTACTGCATGGCAGAACTGGACCAAGATTGAACAGGGATTTGCCCGTGCTGGCGCTCGCGCTCCGTTCCCGGAAACGGTTCATCTGGAAGTTCGCGAACGTGACTACTTCTACACTCCGGCATACATCTTCATGAGCATGATCTTTGGTGTCGGTGCCGGCATCCTGGTGTTCATGGTTGCGACGGGAACCATGGCTAGCCTTGCATCTCCCATCGCCGCAGCTCTCGTTCTGGTTTCCTTCCTGGTGCCCTGCATTTCCAACTATAAGGAACACGACCGTTCCGGCCTGTGGGTTCCTTGGGATTATGCCTACAACTTGCTGAACAGCTGCCGACCCAATGCAATTCTTTTCACCAATGGTGACAACGATACATTCCCCCTGTGGTTTGCTCAGGAAGTGGCTGGTATCCGTAAGGACGTTCGCGTGGTGAACCTGTCCCTGGGTAATACCGACTGGTATATCTCCCAGATGCTGGATAATGAACCGATTCTTAAGTTGAGCTACAACAAGGAAACCATCCTTACGGATATGGTCCTGGATAGTAAGACTGCGAACAACCCCAACCATCAGGTTTCCGTGTGGGTTAATCGTGCTCAGCGTCTGATGCCTCAGCTGAAGTCCCGTATTGATGCGATGGAAGGTCAGCAGCTCTCTGCTGCAGATTCCGCAAAGTTGATGCAGTTCAAGGTTCATTACCAGGTATGGGATGCTTTCAACGATTGGGCTCAGCGTTCTCGTAGCTCTATGATGCTTACCCAGCACAAGCTGGTGATTGATCTTGCTCTCCAGAATATGGACAAGCCTATTGAAATCTCTACCACTGTTGGCCAGAGCAACTTCATGGGTCTTGAAAAGTATATGGTTCAGGAAGGTATGGTCTACCACTTCATGAAGGGTGACCTGGAACCGAAGCGTAATGCATTCGATGCTGCCTACACTGCAAACCTGATTGACAACGTTTATAAGTATCGTGGCCTTGGTGATGGTACCGCTTTCATCAACGACGAAACCTCCCGTTTGCTCTCCAGTTACATTTCTCTGTATTTGCAGCTGTCCTTTGACGCTCGTGAAAAGATTGACCGTCTCCGCAACGAACATCCTTTCACTGCAGACAAGAAGGCTCAGGTGGATAGCCTGGCACTTTCTGCTGGCAAGTATCTGGAAATGGGCATCAAGCAGTTCCCGGATGAATGGCGCAATTACTGGGCTGCCTCCTATGTCTATCAGGCTGCCGGTATGAAGCAGAAGGCTGTCGAACTGGCTAACCGTGGTCTGGAAGCTGTACCGTCTTTTGAAGAAGGTGGTCGCGCTCGACTGAACATGGCTCTCCGTCAGTCCGAAGCTATGTCCGACGCTCCTCTCGCTGTTGAAGAACCCGCTCCGGAACCGGAAGCACCTGCGGCAGATTCTGCAGTTGCTGAAAGTGCTGTAGTGGCCGCTAAGTAGTTTATTTCTGTAAGTCGATATTGTTATGGATTTAAGTCTTGTTATCCCAGTTAAGGAAGAAAGCGAAAATCTTCCGGAACTGTTTAAGGAAATCGTTTCTGCTCTTGCCCCTACGGGTTATGAGTACGAAGTCATCGTCATTGATGACGGTAGCCGCGATAATACCTGGGAAGTGATTGAAGGCCTGGCTAAGGAATATCCCTTTACTCAGGCTTATCGCTTCCAGTTCAACTGCGGTAAGGCCGCCGGTCTTTCTCTGGGCTTCTCCAAGGCCAAGGGCAAGTACGTGGCTACCCTGGATGGTGACCTTCAGGATGATCCTCTGGAAATCCCCAAGATGATCAAGATCCTGGAAGAAGGTTACGACCTGGTTTCCGGCTGGAAGATTCGTCGCCTGGATCCCTGGCACAAGACTTGGCCTTCCAAGTTGTTCAACCTGACGGTTTCTGCCGTCTGTGGTAAGCGTCTCCATGACTTTAACTGCGGTATCAAGGCATATCGCTGCGCAGTGGTCCGCTTTATTGACTTGTATGGTGACTTCCATCGCTTTATTCCCGTGATGGCGAAATGGCAGGGCTTCCGCATTACGGAAATGCCTGTTGCCCATAGAGCCCGTGTCCATGGGGTCTCCAAGTATGGTGTTTCCCGCTTGGTTTCCGGCTTCCTGGATCTGCTCTCCCTGATGTTCCTGAAAAGTTTTGCCACAAAACCTCTTCATTTCTTTGGTTTACTGGGCTTGATTTGTATATTGATTGGACTTGGCGTAACCGGTTACTTCGCCTACGAATGGATCCAGCTGGGCGCTCTTCATGTGCGTCCGCTGCTTCTCGCTGGAGGATTTGCCTTGGTGATGGGCGTGCAGTTTATTTCCTTGGGCTTGCTGGGTGAAATGATGCATGGCAACAAGAAGAAAACGTACCCTGTGGCGGAATCCATCGGTGATTCGTCCACAAAGTGATTTTGTGTTTTGGAGGATGCATGGCGTACCCTAAGAGTTTGGTGATTATTCCGACCTATAACGAGAAGGAAAATATCCTTCTGATTATGGGGGAAATTTTGAAGCAGAGTGAATGTCTGGAAATCCTGGTGGTGGACGATGGTTCTCCCGATGGTACCGGCGACATTGTCCAAGGGGAAACGGAAAAGAACCCGCGAATCCATCTGCTGCGCCGTAAGGGCAAGATGGGCCTGGGCTCTGCTTATGTCACGGGCTTCAAGTGGGCTCTGGAACGTGACTATGAACGTGTTTTCGAAATGGATGCCGATTTCAGTCACAATCCTGCCGATTTGACTCGATTCCTGGACGCCGCCGAAAATGGTGCCGACCTGGTGCTGGGTAGCCGTTATCTCGACAACAAGATTAGCGTGGTGAACTGGGATCTGAAGCGTTTGATCCTGAGTTATGGCGCAAATGTCTATACCCGTATTGTAACGGGCCTTCCCATTAGTGATGCTACTGGTGGATTCAAGTGCTATAGCCGTACCGCTCTCCAGGCTCTGAACCTGGACAAGATGAAGAGTGATGGCTATTGCTTCCAGATTGAAACCACTTTCAAGGTTCGCAAGAAGGGCCTTACCGTGAAGGAAATTCCCATTGTCTTTACGGACCGTACTCGTGGCACTTCCAAGATGAGCGGTGGCATTATTTCCGAAGCCTTCTTCCTGGTTCTTAAGCTTCGCCTGGGCTTGGCATAATTCTGACGTTAAGGTTTTTTTGATGGCTGTTGATTATTCCTGTTCCGTTATTATTGTCGCATATAATTCCTGCGACTTTATTCCTGCATGTCTTAAGTCTGTCCGCGATGCTTGCGAGGGCGTTGACGCAGAAGTTATCGTTTTGGATAACGGATCCCCGGAACCGATCACTGCCGAAATCAAGGCCTTCTTTCCGGAAGTGAAGTGGCTTGATTCCAAGGAAAATCTGGGGTTCGGCAAGGGATGTAATCTTGCTGTAAAGTCTGCCACGAAACCTTATCTATTCTTTATCAATCCGGATACTCTTGTTTCTAGGGATTCTTTCCGCAAGATGCTGGAATTTGTCCAGGAACATCCGGAAACGGGTCTTGCCGGTAGCCGAATCCTGAATGAGGATGGCTCCCTGCAGCTGGCTTGCCGCCGCTCTTTCCCCACCACTTTCTCCGCCATTTCCAAGACGGTGGGGTTGGCTGCTCTGTTCCCCAAGAGCAAGTTGCTGGCTTCCTATAACATGACCTATGCCGATCCTGAGGAAGTGACGGAAGTGGACGCCATCAGTGGTTCCTTCTTCTGTATGCGGAACGATCTGTATCGTGAACTGAAGGGCTTTGACGAAGATTTCTTCATGTATGGTGAAGACCTGGATCTTTGTTTCCGG
Organism: Fibrobacter sp. UWR4; assembly: GCF_003149045.1. Taxonomy (NCBI): domain Bacteria; kingdom Pseudomonadati; phylum Fibrobacterota; class Fibrobacteria; order Fibrobacterales; family Fibrobacteraceae; genus Fibrobacter; species Fibrobacter sp. UWR4. Next base: position 125,439 of record NZ_QGDU01000001.1, read on the forward strand.
GCAAAGGTGGCTGGATTCAAGAACTACTATACTCCGGCGACAAACATCCTGCATTTCAAGGGTCAGAGTTGTAAGACCCGCCGCTGGAAATCCTATGTGGATTTCTACAAGGCCATGATTATCTTTGTGAAGAAGCACAAGGACCTTTACTTTGTGCCGACTCTGCTTGTGACCATGGGTATTTTATTCGCCGCTTTTGTGGGTATGTTCTCCCGACTGATTCCTAAGTTCTGGAAGATTATTCTAGATACTGTGATGATTCTTGGAATTAGTTTGCTTGCGGTTGTTGTGGAGAATGATCCCTATGATGGATTCCTTGATTATGGTCGAGTTCCGATTGTACTTCTGTGTACACTTGTGATAAATGTCTTGTATTTGGCGTTGCGTGGGGAGTATAGTACTGCATCGCTAGCCGGTAAAAATTTCATTTCTCGCTTAATTCCTGTTAACTTTGTGGCTGTTGCAGGTTCTCTTGCCTACATTGTTTTCTTTAGCGGGCGAGGATGTATCTGCAATATTTTTGCGTCTAGTGAGTTGTGCGGCTATTTAACGTACGTTTTGGGAATTCCCCTTGCTCTCAAGGCCTGGCGTCGTATTGCATTTTGGATAAACTATTTCTACAGAATTTTTGCCAAAAAACGTCATCGCTCCATTTTGCTGGGCGGTTCCGAAGATTCTCTGGACAGCTGGTTTGACCGTTACAATGTCATCCCGGGTGTGGAAATTCTGGGCTGTGTCACCAATAACCCTGAAAAAATCTCGGAAGGTAACCGCCAGCATCTCTTGGGTACCTTGGATCAGATGGAATCCGTTTGCAACCGTACAGGCTGCCGCGAACTGCTGGTGGTTTCCAATGCATCGGGTTTCCGTGAACCTTTCGATATTGAATGGCTGGATAAGCTGGGATTACGGGTGTTTTTGCTGGTCGGAAACGGCAAAGATGGCGATTTTGCCCTGGTAAACCTGAAATATCTCCATTAACGTAAGTTTTTGTCCCAAAATAAGTTATCTTTTTGCCTATAGTGATTTATCATAAAAAGGCAATATGATCGACTCTAAGTTTTTGGATATCCTGTGCTGCCCCGAGACAAGGGGAGCTCTCAAGCCCGCAAACGAAGAACTGCTGGCTACCTTGAACAGCGCAATTGAAGCTGGCACCCTGAAGAATGTGGCCGGCGAAAAGATTACAGAAAAGTTGACTGAAGTCCTGGTTTCCGAGGATGGTTCCAGGGCCTATATTGTTCGTGAAGATATTCCGGTCCTTTTGGCTGACGAAGCTATTATGCTCTAGAAGGAGTAAATATGACGGTAACGTTGGAATCTCTTAAAAAGTCCGTTGGCAAGAAAAATGCCAAGTCAGAAGTCTTTGCCTGGCTTGCCGATTTGGAACGTGCTGCCGGCGACTTGGATGGCGCCTTGCAGAGGGTGGATGGCGGCCTTACGCTGTATCCTAACGATGTGGCGGCAATGATTGTTCGTGCCAAGATTCTTTTCCAGCAGGAAAAGTTTGAGGAATGCGTCCAGCAGTGCGCTACAATCCTGGTAAAGGATACCTTTAGCCTTGCCGGCCAGAAAATCATGGGTGACGCCTACGACAAGTTGGGCATGATTCCCGAAAGAAATGTTTGCTACCGTCGTTATCATGACATGGATCCGCTGAATACCTTCTGGAAGGATGAGTACGACGTTGTGGAATCCGCTGTAGCTGCAACGGTTGCTGCTGATATGGCCATGCCGGATGAAGACTTCAGCATGCCCGAAGAAGGCTCCAGCTTGTTTATCAATACCCTGGACGAACAGGGCTCCATGGCCGAAGGTTCTTCTGTGGACGACTCCTTCGAAAAGGCCTTTGGAGATACCTTTGGTTCCGATAGCGGCGCCTCCGAAGATGATGGTGCGGGACTGTTTGAAAAGTCCGCAAGTTCCATTGGACTGTCTCTGGATGATGAGCCTTCCAACGACACCGCAAGTCCTTTCAGCAAGGGTTTTGATGACGTTCAGGAAGAAGAATCCTTGGAAGCCCCCCTTAGCAGTGGCTTTGGTGATTCCCTGGGTGGTGCTTTTGAAGCCCCTGCTGCGGAAGAATCTTCCGATGATGATCCGTTTGCAGCACTTGCGGCTATGCTTCCCAATAGCGATGCTGCTGAAGATTCCATGATGGAAGACCTGAGTGCATCTCTGGATGCAACCATGGAAACCATCTCTGCAGAAGATACTGGAGATAAGCCGTTGGAACAGTTCCCGGTGGACGAAAATATCTCTGGCAACGATGTGAACTCCGCTATGGCTAGCTTCTTTGGTCTGGATGACGACCTGGAAGCAGAGGAAACCTCAGCAGCCGGTTCAAACGCTATTGAAGAAACTCCTGTGGACGAAAACGCTTCTGCAAATGCATCCATGGTATTTGGTTCTGCTGCAGAAGACAAGCCCATGAGCGTGGATAACGCTTTCAATTCTATCTTCGGCGAGGACGAACTTCCCGAAGAATTGCCGCAGGAAAAACCTGCTCCGGTGGCTGAAAGCATCGAACTTCCTGTGGAAGACAAGCCCATGAGCGTGGATAATGCTTTCGACTCCATCTTTGGGGATGATGAACTTCCGGATGAAAAGTCCATGGAACTTCCTGCCGCAGAGGATAGCCTTGAACTTCCTGCAGATGAAGAAGTGAAGCTGGATGGCGAATGGAGCCCGACTCCTGTAGCCGCAGAAGAACCTGCTGTGGAAGAGAAGCCCGCTGCACCTGCCGCCGAAGAAAGCTTTAGTGTAAGCAGTGCGTTCGATTCTATTTTCGGTGACGATGAAGATTTGCCCGAAGAAAAACCGGTAGAAACCGCAGCACCTGTTGCAGAAGACTCTCTTGAACTTCCTGCCGTAGAGGACAGCCTTGAGCTTCCTGCAGATGAAGAAGTGAAGCTGGATGGCGAATGGAGCCCGACTCCTGTAGCCGCAGAAGAACCTG